>NZ_JPIK01000011.1 GCF_000717475.1 Desulfonatronum thiodismutans | reverse complement strand
AGCAACCCCGAAAGTTGAGATAATTTACTTTAATCCAATCAATACTGTATATGATAGAAAATCAATATTTTCATATTTCTCCGCTTTTGCTGGTCACTTCAGAGCAACAATTTGACTTCAAGATCTATCTTTTTCAGGATAACAACTATATCCTCTACGCAACACCAACGAATTTTACGGAAGAGCATCGGAAAAGACTCGTTGATAATGGAATTGGGAATATATATATCAACAACAAGGATAAGATGAAATATGAGTCTTTTGTTCAGAAAAATCTCCATGTGCTGCTTGATAACCCAAAAATTTCACTGGATAGCAAAGTTGAAATTCTCTACGACCATTCCATGATCGTCGTGGAAAAATTTTTTAATCAAATCAGTAAGGATTATCCAAATAGCGACAGCTACGAAAAGCTGGTCCAGGTCGTTGATAACATTTATAGATTATTCAATAATAATCAAGGTGCGATACAATCCTTACGCAACTTAATCGCTACAAACTACAAAGAGTATGTTCATTGCATAAACACTTCTCTTTATGCAATTTCTTTGCTAATTCATCATCATCGTGAGCAGTCCGATCCCCAGGTCCTGAGAAAATCAACTGTCCGCCAAATCGGAGTTGGAGCTTTGCTCCACGATATCGGTAAGTCAAAGGTTAGACAGAGTATTCTTGAAAAATTCGGTGTTTTGACTCCGAAGGAGTTCGACGAGGTCAAGAAACATCCCATTCATGGCGTCGAAATGTGTCAGTATATGGACCTGGACCAGTCAGTGGCCCAGTGCGTTTTGTTTCATCATGAAAAGCTGGACGGCTCAGGGTATCCGACCGGGACAAGGAACATACCCAGGCATGTGCAGGTGATCACCATTGCGGATATGTACGACGCCATTACCTGTGAGAGACCCTACCGCAAGTACAAAATCACTTCCTTCGAGGCCTTGAGGATTTTATCTAAAGATGTGGAGCGAGGACGGCTCGATCGAGAACTCGTGACTTCCTTTATCAGGATGATCAGCCAGGGCGGGATACAGCTATGACGTTATCGTGTTTTCAAAAGGATAGGACTTGATCAACTCGGAGTCGGTTCGGAATCGGCGTCGGAATGTCCATGGTTGACGTGCCGATGAGATATGGAGTTGCTTCATATCTCTTCCCGTATCTTCGAAACAAATCTGGTCTTCCACCCATCACCAGGGGGGCAACATGGCTTTGAGCGATCTGCAACGGCTCGTGGTTTTCGATACAGCCAATCAGCTCTGGCAGCAGGACATGCTGATGAATGCCTACTTTCATGGCTCCAGCGTGGGTGCCAATCTGCGGTCCATGATCCTGGGCCGTCAGCCGGTCCAGCCCCTGACTAATCCTTTCGACGAAGCCATCACCGGCAAGCTCCGCGCGGATAGCCGGACCATCCGGCAGAATGCCCGGAACGTGAAGGAGGCCGGGGCCATGATGGGTATTGCCAAGGAAGCCGTGAGTACGCTCAAGGGATTGTTGAAAGAGATGGAGGCGTTGGCGAAGAAAGTTAAGGAGGAGCGCGATAATCACGCTGGTCCAGATCCATTTGAAGCTTCGTCAGCGGACAAGAAGGATTACGAGGCGCTCCGTAATCGTATCACCAGCACCGTCGAGTCCACGCGCTTCAACAACATCGCCCTCCTGGACGCAAGCCAATGGGATTCCCAGCAGATTACCTCGGATGGCAAAGTGCATATCCAGGGTTTCCCGGATGGCGGATTTGATCTGAATTTTCGTGCACTCAACAAGGGTGATTCCGATTTTGATTGGGATATGCTGACAGGTGTCGCCCTCGAAGCCGACCCGGATGCTCAATTACAGGCTCTGTCCGGCTATATCGGCGACATGACCCTCATCGAAGACATCTACACTCGCCGTGAGGACGGCTTGGAATACCAGGCTTCAGCCCTGGTATCCCAGGCTGATCTGCTGGATCAGGCCGTGGAGGCCAGGCGGCATGTGCCGACGAAGTCATTGGAACAAATCCTGCTGGATTTGTTGTTTCGCAATTCCGGGCGAATCGTGGACGAGACGGGGTGAGGGGCCGGCTTCAGCGGTCCACTGGCAGGCCGTGACGTAGCCAGCCGCGTCCATGGCTGCTTCCGGTCATGCCTTCGGGGATAGCCTGGGCCTTGGTGAATCCGTTGGCGTGCAGGAAGGGAAGCAGCAGGCCGGTGCGGTTGCCGGTGCGGCAGATAATGGCGAAAGGTCGGGTTTTATCGGATTCCAGGGCCGCTTCCAGGTCGCGGAGGAAGCCTTCCGGTCCTTGGGGGTGGGTTTCGAAGGACAGCCGGATCGCGTCTTGAGGCGTTCCGGTTTGCTGCCATTCTTCCGCGCGCCGGATGTCCACGATGGTCAGCTTCCTCTCCTGAACCATCTCCCAGGCGGCATTGGCCGTAAGGTTGTCTCCCGAAACGGTTGTTGACGAGGACTGGGTCGCGTATTGAAAAATCAGCACCGCGACCAGCATGGCCAGAAGCACGGCGGGGATCAGGAAGCGTGTTGAGGGCTTGGGATGTGAAGTCGGCATGGAGGTCTCTGTAAGACCTCTCCGGGCAGGAATCAAGGCTCTTTTTGGTTGAAACATTTGAGGGTTGGAGTGCGACATGGTTGGAGAGCCCAGCGGGGTGTTCATGAGTTTCATGTATTACGCCGCCCTGAGCATGGAAGCCCTGGGCGTGGCGGTAATTTGCGTCGGCGTGGTGGCCACTACCGGACTTTTTTTGTACCGTTCCTGGGTACATCGGAGCACGGATCATTTCTATCACACTTACCGGCGCGGCATGGGCAAGGCCATTTTGCTGGGGTTGGAACTCCTGGTGGCCGGGGACATCATCCTTACCGCCACCCATAATTTCAACTTGCAGCATGTCGCCCTGCTGGGGCTTTTGGTGCTGATCCGGACTTTCCTCAGCTTTTCCTTGGAAATCGAGCTGAACGGCCATCTGCCCTGGCGACGGCCTCGTGAAGACCAGGAGAACGGAAATTTTGTGTGACGCAACCAGCAATTGCAAGAGAGGATGAACGAATGGACAAGCTGGCGGATATCGGGGTGATCGGTTTGGCGGTGATGGGTGAAAACCTGATCCTGAACATGGAGAGCAAGGGGTTCCGGGTGGCCTGCCATAACCGGACCGTGGACAAGGTGGACGCTTTTTTGGCCGGTCGCGGCCAAGGGAAGAATTTGATCGGATGCCGGACCCTGGAAGAACTGGTCGCCAGCCTGGAACGACCTCGCCGGATCATGTTCATGGTCCGGGCCGGAGCGGCGGTGGATCAGCTCATCGACGCCCTGGAACCAATGCTGGAGCCGGGGGACATCCTTGTAGACGGCGGCAACAGTTCCTACCTGGACACCACCCGGCGCTGTACGGATTTGGCCGCGAAAGGGTTACTGTATGTCGGGGCCGGGGTTTCCGGGGGAGAAGAGGGGGCCCTGCTCGGGCCGTCCATCATGCCCGGCGGCAATGCCCAGGCCTGGCCGGCGTTGAAGCCGATTTTCCAGGCCATCGCGGCCAAGGTGGCGGACGGGACCCCGTGTTGCGACTGGGTCGGACCGGACGGGTCCGGGCATTTCGTGAAGATGGTCCACAACGGGATCGAATACGGCGACATGCAGTTGATCTGCGAGGCCTATCATTTGTTATCCCAAGGCCTGGGTATGAGCGCGGACCAGATCCAACCCATTTTTGCGGCCTGGAACACCAGGGAATTGGACTCCTATCTCATTGAGATCACCGCGGACATCCTCGGGCACGTGGACCCGGAAAGCGGGACGCCCACCGTGGATCTGATCCTGGACACGGCCGGTCAGAAAGGCACGGGCAAGTGGACCTCCCAGGTTGGCCTGGACCTGGGTGTGGCCATCCCCCAGATCGCCGAGGCGGTCTTTGCCCGCTTCCTCTCCGCGATCAAAGATGAACGGGTCGCGGCCGGTCCCTACCTTTCCGGCCCTGGCAAGGCTGCCTCGCAAGGCAGTGACGGCGACATGTCCGCAGTAGTGGATCAATTGGAAAAAGCCGTTTACGCGGCCAAGATCTGCTCCTACGCCCAGGGCTTTCAACTTTTGCGCGCGGCGTCGATGGAATATGGATGGAATCTGAATTTCGGGGAGATCGCCCTGCTCTGGCGGGAAGGATGCATCATCCGGGCCCGCTTTCTGGGCACAATCAAGGAGGCCTACGACGCTGACCCGGATCTGGCCAACCTGGTGCTGGCTCCGTACTTCCGCGAAGTCCTGGCCGGGGCTCAGGCGGCGTGGCGTACGGTTCTGAAAACTGCCGTGGACCTGGGCGTTCCGGCCCCGGTAATGGCCGCGTCCCTGTGCTACTATGACGGCTACCGCTGCGAACGCCTCCCGGCCAACCTGCTCCAGGCCCAACGCGACTACTTCGGCGCGCACACCTACGAGCGTGTGGACAAACCGAGAGGGGAGTTCTTCCACACCAACTGGACGGGAACGGGAGGCGAGACGGCGTCTTCGACGTATAACGTTTGATCGGACCTTCGACCTACCGCCTGAATCGGCGATCCCAGTCGAATTCCTTGGATGTGACCACGTTTTCCAGGCGGCGGATGCGTTTATCCAGGCGGTCGAATTTGCTTTTGATTCTGGATAGGCCTTCGTTCCTGGAGCGGGCGTAGGCCTGGTAGAAATCGCTTTCCTCGTCGTTGTTCAGGGGCAGTACGGGCTCGGGCTTGAGTAGGAACCCGGCCAGCAGGTAGATGCCCACCAGGGGCCAGAAGCCGGTGAAGAACATCAGCATCACGGCGATGACCCGGGTCCAGAACAGAGACACGTCGAAGTACCGGGCCAAGCCCTTGCACACCCCGAGAATCATGCCGCTCCTGGAGCGGTAGAGCCTATCCCGGCCCGCTTGATTGATCATTTTGGACCACCTTCATCGTTTTGGCGCATCAGGATGGATTCCAGGTTGTCCACCCGGGCGTCCAGTTTTTCCAAGCTTTGATAGATCTCCTGGATCATGCGGGCTTCGTCGGTCTCTTCCGGCGATAATCCTCCGTCCGGGCCGGAACGGAAATGGCGGATACCTGTGAGTACGATCACGCCCAGGAAGAAAACGATGATCAACGCCGTTCCGGCGAGAACCAGGGTGGTCAGAAAACCCATCATGGTCGTATTCCTTGGTTGTGGTTGGGGAGTAGGCAACCGGCTAGAGGCCGATTAGAGCCCCGTCTGGTCAGGCCCGGACGGAGCAGCGTTTCTGGCGCGCAAGGAGGCCAGTTCGCGTTCGATATCCTCGTCCGCGGCCAACTTGGCGAATTTTTCCTCCAGCGTAAAGGCCTCCTCACTTTTCCCCTGTCGTTGACGACTAGTTGAGGAGGTTGCCCAGGGACCGGCCAGATCTGCTTCGGCCTCCATCCGGTCGATGCGCTGCTCGAACTCCTCGAAGCGCAACATGGCCGCATGGGAGTCGGCCCGGCGCATATCCAGCCCGGCTCGCTTGCGGCCCTTGGCGCGCATGTGTCGCTGGATGAGAAGACGCTGTTTGTCCTTGGCCGAGAGCAGCTTTTCCTCCAGCGTGGCGATATCGGCCTTGTAGCCTTCGATAATTCCCTCGCTTTCGGCCAACTCCCCGGCCAACCGATCTGCCTTGGCCTCCAGCTCCCGTTTCTCCAGCAGAGCCTCTCTTGCCAAGTCTTCGTAGCCCTTGTCCACGGCCAAGGCGGCTTTATCTCCCCAGCCCAGCACCTTGGCGTCAACCTGTTCCCATTCCCGGCGAATTCTGACCGCCGTGGCCATGGCTCCGGCGCAGGAGGCCTTGAGTTCTACCAGGGTTTCCTCCATCTCCTGGATCATCAGGCGCAGAAGTTTTTCCGGATCCTCGGCCTTCTCCAGCATGGCGTTGATGTTGGAGCTGATGATATCTCGAAATCTGGTGAAAATACCCATACTATGGTCCTCCTTGCGGTTTCCGGGGCGATGTGGTCGTTTCTCGAAAAAGCATATGGCGTGCCAAAATATGATCATCCGGTATTTCAGTGTATTGCGGAAAAAGAATAGCGATGGTGCTTGACGAGCTCAGATACTATTCGGCAGAAAGAAACAATCTATGGCGAATATCACCACAAGCATCTCCACGATACCCGAAGCCCTGGGGGGTTCAGACGCCTTCCTAGCCTTGCAAGAGCACATTGTTGCCGTGGCCAAGGTGAACCGGCCCGTAATCATCGTCGGTGAGCGGGGTACGGGTAAGGAACTGGCCGCGATTCGGTTGCACTACCATTCCCATCGCTGGCAGGGGCCGCTGGTGGCCGTGAACTGCTCGGCTTTGTCCGAATCGCTTCTGGAATCCGAACTCTTCGGCCATGAGCCGGGAGCCTTCACCGGAGCGGTCCGGTTGCGGCGGGGTCGATTTGAGGCGGCGCACAAGGGTACCCTGTTTTTGGACGAAATCGGAACCATGCCCCTGAACATGCAGGAAAAGATTCTGCGCGTGGCCGAGTACCAAGTCGTGGAGCGCCTTGGCGGCTCCTCGCCCCTGGAGGTGGACGTCCGGATCATCGTGGCCACCAACGCCGATCTCGTCGCCCTGGCGGCCCAGGGGCGGTTTAAGCCCGACCTGCTGGACCGTTTGGCCTTTGAAGTCCTGCGCGTCCCGCCGCTCCGCGAGCGGCACGGTGACGCGGTACTGCTGGCCGAGCACTTCGCGGCCCGGATGGCCGTGGAACTGGGCCGTTTCGAACCGCCACGCCTGTCGGCGTCCGTGGTCAAGGCCCTGGAAACGTATTCCTGGCCGGGCAATGTACGGGAATTGAAAAACGTCGTGGAGCGGGCCGTGTTTCGGGCCGGTGACGCGACAGTGATCAAGGAGCTGACTCTGGACCCTTTTGCCGCGATGCCGTCAGCGGGAAGGGTCGCGACCGTTGGAAAAACAGCACATGAAGCATCATCCCCACGATCTCCTCTGTCCGACGCATCGACCGATCACGCCAGGACTCCGGAAGAGCCCATTCCCGAACAGCTCAGCCTGCCCGAAGCCGTGGACGAACTGGAACGCCGCCGCCTGCGCCAAGCATTACGCCAAGTCAGGTTCAACCAGCGTCGGGCCGCTGAAATCCTCGGCCTTCGCTATCATCAATTCCGCGGTCTGTACCGGAAACATAGGGAGGCTCTTGAGTTGGAGGGGGAAGCTGGCTCAAGAAAGTGATGAATCGTGGGGTGACGGTGAAAATAACTGTCACGGAACGCGGATCTGGTCACCCTACCGAGTGGGCTGGAAAACATTCGGATGATCCGGGCTGAGGGCAAAGGCATGGATTAGGAGCCAAGGCTTGCCGTTTATCAATCCGTCCGTGTGTTGCGTAAAGGATTCCGCCAGGTATTGGTTGTGTATGGTAATAACACATTTATTTTCTTCACGACCACACAAAGCGGCTTTTTTTCACTCACGCACTGAACAAGGAAAGCAAACCATGAACAATCAGATTAGATCCTTCTTGGAAAGGTGTTCCTTTGGCCCGAGTCTCGAAGACGCCGGCGTACGTTTTCGGCTTTGGGCTCCGGGAGCCAAACACGTGGACGTGGTCCTGACGGGAGAGGGAGCGGAGCGGAGCGTGGCCATGGCGGACGCTGGAAACGGCTGGCGCGAGGTTTTGGTTCCCGAGGCCGGGGTCGGCTCCTTGTATCATTTCAAGATCAACGGCGAGACTCTGGTCCCGGACCCGGGTTCGCGCTTTCAGCCTGAGGACGGCTTCGGGCCGAGCCAGGTGGTGGATACCGCCGGGTTCACCTGGGAGAATTCGGACTGGAAAGGGCGGCCCTGGGCGGAGACCGTGCTCTACGAGCTCCATGTGGGCACGTTCACGCCGGAAGGCACCTATGACGGAGTCCGCGCCCGCTTGCCATATCTCAAGGAACTGGGCGTCACGGCCGTGGAGCTGATGCCTCTGGCCGATTTTCCGGGTCGCCGCAATTGGGGGTATGACGGGGTGCTGCCCTTTGCCCCGGATTCGGTCTACGGCTCGCCTCAGGATTTGCGGCGTCTCATCGACGAGGCCCATGGGCTGGGGCTGATGGTTTTTCTGGACGTGGTCTACAATCATTTCGGCCCGGAAGGAAACTACCTCCATCTCTATGCTCCCCAGTTCTTCACCGAGGCCTACCAGACCCCCTGGGGATCGGCCATTGATTTTTCCGTGCGTCAGGTCCGGGACTTTTTTATTGCCAACGCCGTGTTCTGGCTGCGGGAGTATCGGTTTGACGGCCTACGCCTGGACGCGGTCCATGCCATCCAGGATGACGGTCCCGTGCATATCCTGGAGGAATTGGCCCAGACCGTGAGCAAGGTGCTTCCCCAGGACCGACACGTGCACCTGGTTTTGGAAAACGACGCCAATCAGGCTCGGTTTCTGGGGCGAGCAGGAACCGGGGAGCCAAAATACTACGTGGCCCAGTGGAACGACGATATTCACCATGTCTACCATGTGCTGGGTACCGGGGAGACCCAGGGCTACTACGCGGACTACGCGGACAACGCGCTGGACCGGCTGGGCCGATGTTTGGCCGAGGGCTTCGCCTATCAGGGCGAACCCTCACCCCACCGGGAGGGCGAGGCCCGGGGCGAGCCCAGTGCCCATCTCCCGCCCGAAGCCTTCGTGGCCTTTATTCAGAACCACGACCAGATCGGCAACCGGGCTTTGGGAGAGCGGCTGACCTTGCTGGCCCCGGTGGAAAAGCGCACGGCCCTGACGGCCATGTATTTGCTCAGCCCCCAGATTCCGATGCTCTACATGGGCGAGGAGTGGGCCACGGAGCAGCCTTTTCCGTTTTTTTGCGACTTCCAGGGCGATTTGGCCGATGCGGTCCGGGAAGGCCGGCGCAAGGAATTCGCGGCCTTCCCGGAGTTCGCCGACCCGGCCATGCGCAAGCGCATCCCCGACCCCAACGATCCTGCCACGGCCCGGAGCGCCGTGTTGAACTGGGATGAGCGCTATTCCGTGGGGCACGCCCAGTGGCTGACCTTCTACCGGGATCTTCTGGCCCTGCGCCGGGAACGCATCGTGCCCTTGCTGGGTTTGATGCAGCCCGGAGCCGCCACATGGCAAATCCACGAATCCAGCGTGCTAATCGTGGACTGGCCATTGACCGATGACCGTGTTCTGCGCATGACGGGCAATCTCGGTCCCAAGTCATTCCTGACTAACTCTGGCCCGAAAAATGCTCCCGATTCACTGGATATCATCTATGTTTCGCCTTACGCTCAACGAAAAGGAAACGACGTGGAATTGCAGGGCTGGGGAATAATGTGGACCGTGGTCCCTAAATGAGGAATTATACAGGGAGGTGACAGATTATGTCGGAAAAACGTGATGCGTATGTCCAGAGGTTGAAAGCCAAGGTTGACGAATGGAACGCGGACATCGACAAATTGACGGCCAAAGCGGACCAGGCCGAAGCGGACGCAAAAATCAAGTGTCAGCAGAAGCTTGAAGAGTTGCGGTCAAAGCGCCAGGAATTGGAAGAGAAAATCGTGGATCTGCAAAGCGCGGGAGAATCAACCTGGGAAGAACTCAGGCAGGGCGTCGAATCCTCCTGGGGAGTATGGAAGGCGAGTTTTGCCAGGGCGAAAACAGCATTTGAAAAGGGGTATCAGGAAGGTCGGGAAGAGAGGCAGAGCAAAGACCGTGACGAGTAGCCTTTGCTGCAATTTTGCATTTCCTGACGTTGTCTCACAGCATGTAACCACGCCAGGAGGTTTTCATGTCCCTCATAAATCCGCTCAGGTTCCGCGAGAAGGGTTGAAGTCGTTCAGTTATTGATTCCGCCCAGTTATATTCACGTAAAGTCAGACGGTTGCCTCTTCAAGGAAAATGCCCTCCTGGAAATCCTGCACATCGTTTTCTCGTCCGGCTGTTTTGCAAGAACATAACCCGGGCCATTCGCCTGGAACCCAAGCTGCTTTTCAAGAATGCCGACTTGGACATTGGCTATGAGGGAATCGACGAACCGTATTGACACGACGGCGAGAACGTGATGCCTGGAATCGAAAGGATGATTGCAATGGACATCTCATCAACCGCCAAGGAGCAGGCCATGAAGTACCGCATTCTGTTCGTGGACGACGAGCATCAAGTACTGCACGGGTTGCGGCGGATGCTACACAGTCAGAGTCGGGAGTGGGAGTTGCATTTCGCGCCCGGCGGGAAAGAAGCCTTGGAGCTGATGGCCGCCACGTCCATGGACGTGGTGGTTTCGGACATGCGCATGCCGGGCATGGATGGGCTCCAGCTGTTGACCGAGGTCAAGGAGCTGTATCCCAATGCCGCCCGGGTGGCCTTGTCAGGGCATATGGACGAACGGATGATCATGGGCTCCACCAAGGTGGTGCATCAGTATCTGAGCAAGCCGTGCAGTCCGGAAGCGTTGATCGCCGTGCTTCGCCGTCTCCTGGCCCTGCGCCGCTATCTGGCCGAGGAAGCCCTGACCTGTCTGTCCTCCAGCCTGGAACAAATCCCCAGTCTGCCCAAGCTGTACGTGGCGATTCAGGAAGAATTGCAATCCTCCCACTGCTCCTTGAAGAAAGTCGGCGAAATTATTTCCACGGACGTGGGCATGTCCGCCAAAATTCTGCAACTGGTCAACTCGTCCTTTTTCGGAATGTACACCAAGGTGACCAGCCCAGCCCAGGCCGTGAATCTGTTGGGTACGGAAACGGTCAAGGCCCTGGTGCTGCATGTCCAGATTTTTTCACAATATGATCCCAGGAAATGCCCGCGCTTATCCCTGGCCCGGCTTGCCCGGCACAGCCTGATGACCGCCACCCTGACCAAGCGGATCTGTGCCATGGAAAACGAGTCTCGGGATATCCAGGAAGATGCGTTCCTGGCCGGAATTCTCCATGACGTGGGCAAGTTGATTTTTGCCGTGAACTGTCCTGGATTGTACGATGAGATACTTGAAATGGTCGCCGCGAAAAACATGTCGCTACCCGCCGTGGAACGAGAGGTTCTGGGTGCCGGACATGCCCAGCTTGGGGCCTATGTCCTGGGCTTGTGGGGCATGTCCGATCCGGTGCTGGAAGCCATCGCCTTTCATCATGAACCCGTTCTGAGCACCACGACGCAGTTTGTTCCCTTGACGGCACTGCATGCCGCCAACGCATTGACCATCCAGTTGCAACCCGAAGGCCCCACCGGAATGCCCGAAGGGCTGGATGCGGACTACTTGGCTTTCTGTGGCCTGTCGGACCGGATATCCCTCTGGGAGGGAATGGCCAGAGATCTCTTCGGAATGGCCGAAGTCGAGAGCGCAACCTGATCAATGGTGGTCAAGGAGGATCAGCGGAAATGGGCGAAACGGAATCTATTTTGATCGTTGACGATGAAGAAATTCTGCTGGAACTCTATGCGGAGATCCTCACGTCCCAAGGGTACGAGGTCAGCCTGGCAAGAACCGCCTCCGAGGGGCTTGCCCTGACCCGTGAACTGCAACCGGACCTGGTGTTGCTGGATGTGGGACTGCCCGACGGCAACGGCGTGGATGTGTGTCGGCGGATCAAGAATGATCCATCCTTGTCCGGGACGTCAGTCTTTCTCTTTTCAGGCAAGTACGTCGATTCAGAAAAACAGGCCGACGGTCTGGAGATCGGGGCGGACGAGTACCTGGTCAAACCGATGAAGGCCAGGGAGTTTTTGGCCCGGATTGCGGCTTTGTTCAAAATGAAAAAAGCCGAGCGAGAGGTGCGCCGCTCGCACTTGGAAATTTACCAGATTTTGGCCTCCATCCAGTCCATGTTGGTGGTCATCGACGAACGGGGAAGGATCTCCCGGTGGAACCATATTGCCACGAAACTGTTCGGTCTGCCCTATGATCACGTCAAGGATCGTGTGCTGGAAGATTTGAGCCTGAGTTGGGAGTCCGAGCGGGTTTTGGAGGGGATTCGCTCCTGTCGGGATACCATGGCCAGCGTTCGCCTCGAAAACGTCCGGTTTACACGTCCGAAAGGCTACGAAGGCTATTTGAACATCAATATCGATCCGGTTTTTTCCTCTTTGGCGCGGGGGTTGGGCGGGGCGGTCCTGCTAGGCGAGGACATTTCCGAACGTCGTCTGCTGGAAGCACATCTGCTGCAAGCTCAGAAACTTGAATCCATCGGTCAGCTCGCCGCGGGCGTGGCCCACGAAATCAACACGCCCATTCAGTTTATCAGCGATAACATGCGCTTCTTGCAGGATGCTTTCAAGGATCTGCGCTTCCTGATTTCCACTTGCCGGGAACTTCTCGGCGACGAATCGACAAGCGGTTTTTCGGTCAATAACGTCAAGGAGGCGCAAAACAGGTTTTCCGCCATCGACGTCGAGTACTTGCTTCGTGAAACCCCTCAGGCCATCGAGCAATCCCTTGGAGGTTTGGAACGAGTGGCCCACATTGTCCGATCCATGAAGTCCTTCGCCCATCCTGGCGAAAAAAATATGGTTCTGGCCGACATCAACAAGGCCCTGACCGATACGGTCACGGTCTCCCGCAACGAATGGAAATACGTGGCCGAAATGCACATGGATCTGGATCCGGAGCTGCCCAGGATGTCTTGCTATCTGAGTGAGCTGAACCAGGCTTTCCTGAACATCGTGACCAACGCGGCCCAGGCCGTCGCCGAAGCCCATGGCGAGCACTCCCAGGAGCAGGGGCTGATCACTATTTCCTCCCGCTACGACGGAGAGTGGATTGAAATCCGAATCTCGGACACCGGAGCCGGTATTCCGGATGATATCAAGCCGCGACTCTTCGATCCGTTTTTCACTACCAAGGAAGTGGGCAAGGGTACGGGGCAGGGACTGGTGATCGTGCACAACGCCATTGTCAAGCGCCATGGAGGAACCGTTGCCGTGGAGTCCGAAGTGGGACGCGGCACGACGTTTGTTTTACGATTACCGGCCTCCACGGCGGACGATCCTTTTTCGTAATTCACCACATGACTCTGATTTTTCCCCGAATACTTCCAGTGTCCTAAAGGAACTCGACCATGAGCGATCAATGCACCATTCAGGATAAAATCCTTTTCGTGGATGACGACCAGAACATCCTGGACGCCTTGCGTCGAAACTTCCGCAAGGAATATATATTGGAAACCGCCACCAGCGCTCGGGAAGCCGCGGGGGTCATCGCCCGCAAGGGGCCGTTCGCCGTGGTGGTTTCGGACATGCGCATGCCTGGGGTGGACGGGGTGCAGTTTTTGACCCGGCTCAAGGAGATCAGCCCGGACACGATCCGGATCATGCTCACCGGCTACGCTGATGTTCAATCTTCCATCGCCGCTGTAAACGAAGGCAGCGTATTCCGGTTCCTGACCAAGCCCTGTTCGGCCCAGCATATGAAGCGGGTTCTGGATGACGCTTTGCGTCAGTACCGGTTGGTGACCGCGGAAAAACAGCTCCTGGAGCAGACCCTCAGCGGCAGCGTCAAGGTGCTCACCGAGCTACTGGCCCTGGTGAACCCGGACGCCTTTGGCCGGGCCAACCGCATCCATCGCCTGGTCCGTCAGATCGCCTTGCATCTGGGCGTGGCCAAGACCTGGGAAATGGAAAACGCGGCCCTGCTCTCCCAGATCGGCTGCATGCTTTTGCCCTCCATGGCCATTCAGCGCATCATTCAGGGCGAGAGCCTGGATGGCGAGATGCAGCAGGTCTATGACATGCATCCGGCCATTGCCGCTGATCTGTTGAGCCATATCCCCCGCCTGGAAAATGTTCGGGAAATCATCCTTTACCAGGAAAAACATTATGACGGACAGGGGGCGCCCATTGGCGGAAAAACCGGGCCGGACATCCCCCTTGGCGGACGCATCCTGAAAATCCTGGTGGACTTTGACCAGTTAGAGAATTCCGGCAAGTCCGCGGAACAGGCCCAGAACATTCTGCGCGGCCGGGAAGGGTGGTATGACCCTCAGATTCTGGATGCCCTGGCTAAAGTGCTCAGCAGCAAGACCGGGTATGAAATGCGGGAAGTGCGCGTGGATCAGTTGGAAAGCGGGATGCTCCTGGCCGAGGACGTACAGAGCCAGAGAGGCATGCTGCTGGTGGCCCAGGGCCAGGAGGTCACTCCGGTGCTGATCACCCGTCTGCGGACCTATGCCGGGATCAGCGGCGTTCACGAACCGATCAAGGTCCTGGTGCCGCCGATGGAAGAACGCGGCAAACAGAAACAAGAACAGTGCTGAAGCCGCTTAGAGACTCGCATGACGCATCCGACCAGAGGACACCTCACGGACACACCTCGACCAATTCAAGGAGGGAACACGATATGAACGTTTTTGAAGCAATGCACACTCGGCGCAGCATCCGCAAGTTCGACCCGGACAAACCGGTCAGTGAAACGGATTTGGAAAAGATCCTGGCCGCGGCCATGACCGCTCCCAGCGCGGGCAACGCCCAGCCCTGGCATTTCGTTGTGGTTACGGATGCAGCCTTGAGGGATGAGCTGTCCCGGATCCATCCCTACGTGGGCATGCTTCGGCAGGCCCCGATCGGCATCGTGGTCTGCGCGGAACTGGCCCTGGAGAAGTACCCCGGCTACTGGGTCCAAGACTTGGCCGCGGCGGTCCAGAACCTGCTCCTGGCCGCCAGGGGGCTGGGCCTGGGCACGGTCTGGACCGGGGTCGCTCCGATCCTGGAACGGATGGACGCCGTCCGCCGGATTCTCGGCCTGCCTGGCGGCGTGGAAGCCCATGCCATCGTGCCTCTGGGCTGGCCCGCCCAGGAGTTCACGCATAAGGATCGTTTCAAAGCGGACCGGGTGCACAAGAATGGATGGTGATATTTAGCACGGATTCAAAAAACATCCGGCCGGTCACGGGACTCCCGCGACCGGCCGGTTGTTTTGGCGGAAAGCCGACTTCATCCGTCGTCATCCCATTTTATCAGGTTGACGAATAATCGAAATCGTTGCTCTCCGCGCTTCATGAAAGCGGCATCGTGAGGGATTGGTTCTGGATTTATACCGCCGCGTCGATCCTCAGACCCTTTCCGGTAGCTTCAGCCACCGCCCTGGTGTCTACGGGTTGTGCCGCGCCACCTGCCCCGGCATTGAGCTGATTGACCGCTCCGAGAGTTTTGGTGACGATATCCGCCCCCATGGTAGCGTTTTGCAGGGTCTGCGCCATCATGGCGATGCCTGTTTGACTTTGCGCTGCTGTTCCAAGTTCCATAAAACCTCCTTGTTGGCTGATGAAAAAAACGATGCCTCCAAGTCTTTATCGGACATGCGCGAGGATTCTTTAGGGGGCGTAGCATGACTCTGAGCTTGAGGCCGCGGAGTCAGCGGTCATGGCCAAGGCCCTGAACTCTTCGTTAAACAGTGGTCGAGCCAAAGCCTGAGAAAGGAGACGGACGCGGCGGGTCAAGTTTTCGATTCCGTGACTGGGCACGGCGATGCCTTGCTGGTGGGCGGCGTGGCGGACGGCTGACTTTCCGATTTTGTCGCCCAGACCCAGCTTTCTGCTTGCGCCGATTTTTTCCGGGGCATAGGGTTCGAACAGGCTTTGGTCTTTCGACAACCCTTGCAGGTGCAACCCGGTTTCGCAGGCGAACAGATCCTCTCCGACCAGGGCCTTGTTCCGGGCCAGGGGCACCTGGGCCGCCTCGGCGACCATACGGGCCAGGCGGGCGCACTGCTTCAAATCATAGCCGGCTCCCCGCCTGAGGTTCAGGTGACCGGCGACCTCTTCCAGGGCCGCGATCCCGGCCCGTTCCCCGATTCCCAGCACGGACACATCCACGCTTTCGGCCCCCGAGGCCAGGGCGGTGATGGCGTTGGCCGTGGCCATGCCGAAGTCGTCATGGCCGTGAAATCCAATTGCCAATTCGGTCCGGTCCGTGAACCAGCGTGTCAGTTCCGCCGTTTCCAGCGGCGTGAGCAGGCCCACGGTGTCTGAAAGGCGAACCCGCCTGCCTCCGCATTCCTCCACCACCCGAACGACCTGCAAAGCGAAATCCCGGTTCGCCCGGGATACGTCCTCCAGCCCGACCCCGACGAACGCCATCTCCAACTCCGCTGCTCGGCGCAATATGTTTTGAAGTCGAAGCAATAGTCCTGCCCGATCCGTGCCAAGCCGATGCTCAATGTGGGCGTCCGAAACCGGGACGCCGAACTGGATGCGCCTGACGCCCATGGCGTTCATGCGATCCAGATCAAGCAACCGTAGCGGCGACCAAACCGTAAGTCTGGTCCGTTCGGACGGATATTCCTTTCTTCCGTGCCGGAGCAGATCCTCCAGCCCGTCCTGCCCTACCCAGCCGATCTCCACTTCGTCTATCCCTGCCTGGATCAACCCGGAGAGGATGTCCCGGCGCTGGGCGTCCGAGAAGTAGACGCCGAACATCTGCGCGCCTTCGCGCAATGTACTGTCGATGAGCATATGGTTTCCTTGTCGTTGTTTCGGGCCTGACTATCACGCCCCTTGACCGGAACAAGCAGGATCGGTGCCAGGGTACGTTTACCACGTTTCCACCGCCAACCTGTAGGGGCACGGCGCGCCGTGCCCCTACGGAATTCCGTGCCCTGGCCATCACCCCGCAACATTCTCGCTAACCTGTAGGGGCACGGCGCGCCGTGCCCCTACATAATCACGGGCTCCTACAAAACCGTGGCGTCTTACAAAATTGTTGCTCACCTTTGTCGGGTCTGCATGGGAGACCAGCTGAACTCGTTTCGGCAAAACAATACTTCAAAAATCTAAAATAATTAATTTTAATTAGTTCTGGCGATTTGGTTTTCGCCTCTGGCATGCTCCTTGCCCTATGGCTTGCATTCTCAACACTCAATCTCCGGGAGGAACGTATGCGCAAGGTTGCTATTTATGGAAAGGGCGGGATCGGAAAATCCACCACGACGCAGAATACCGTGGCCGCTCTCGGCGAAATGGGTCGCAAGGTGATGATCGTAGGCTGTGATCCCAAGGCGGACTCCACCCGTTTGCTGCTCCACGGTCTGCATCAGCGAACGGTCTTGGATACCCTGCGGGAAGAGGGTGAGGACGTGGAACTGGACGATGTGCTGCTGGACGGCTTTGCCGGAACCGTCTGCACTGAATCCGGAGGTCCGGAGCCTGGCGTGGGCTGCGCGGGCCGGGGGATCATCACCAGCATCAACCTGCTGGAACAGCTCGGGGCCTACAAGGAAGACAAGAACCTGGACTACGTCTTTTACGACGTCCTGGGCGACGTGGTTTGCGGCGGATTCGCCATGCCCATTCGCGAAGGCAAGGCCCAGGAAATCTACATTGTGGTTTCCGGTGAAATGATGGCCATGTACGCGGCCAACAACATCTGCAAAGGCATCGTAAAATTCGCCGAGGCAGGCGGGGTGCGCCTGGGAGGGCTGATCTGCAACAGTCGTAATGTGGACAACGAACGGGAGATGATCGAGGAGCTGGCCAAGCGTCTGGGAACACAAATGATTCACTTCGTGCCTCGAGAAAACATGGTCCAGCGGGCGGAGATCAATCGCAAGACGGTCATCGACTTTGATCCCAAACATCCCCAGGCCGATGAATACCGCACCCTGGCCAAGAAGATCGACGGCAACGAGATGTTCATCGTGCCCAAACCAATGGAAATCGATGAACTGGAAAAACTGCTTATTGATTACGGCATCGCCAACTAGATCTCTGATTATTCGGATTAATCCGCTGTATAGTTGCCCACATTTCAACCAACCATAAGGGAGAAGCGATATGTTGATCATGGTCCGAGCGATTGTCCGGCCCGAAAGGGTGGATGCGGTTTTAAAAGCGTTGATGGATGCCGGGTATCCGGCGGTGACCAAGTTTTCCGTGGCCGGTCGCGGCAAGCAGCGCGGCATCAAGATAGGGGAGATCACCTACGACGAGATTCCCAAGGTCCTGCTGATGAGCGTGGTCGGCGAAAAGGACAAGGACTTCGTAGTCAAGACGATCATGGAAGCGGCCCGAACCGGGGAAAAGGGCGCATTTGGCGACGGGAAGGTTTTTCTCAGCCCGGTGGAGGAAATGTACACCATCAGCTCCGGGATCAAGGAAACCGAAGGCGCGGACCTGAAGGGGGTCGGGGTATGAAGGAGATCACCGCCGTCATCCGGATGAACATGGTCAACAAGACCAAGGAAGCTCTGGCCGAAGCCGGCGTGCCCGCGTTCTTCGCTCTGGAGGCCCAGGGCCGGGGCAAGGGATTGATCAATTCCGCTCTGCTCAAGGGCGCGGAAAAGGGATATGAGGAAGCCGCCGAGCTGCTTGGAGAGAAGGGCAGGCTGTACCCCAAGCGCGTTTTTTCCGTGGTCGTCACGGACGACCAGGTAGAAGACGTGGTGAGCACGATCATGGACGTGAACAAAACCGGCAAGCCCGGCGACGGGAAGATATTCGTCAGCCCGGTCTTTGACTCCGTCCGGGTGCGCACTGGGGAAAAGGGAAACAAATCCATAGACTAGCAGTCCGTTGAAAAACTCCCAATTGCCGCGTCGCCGCAAGAAAATCAAACTCTCACGTATGAAGAAATACGCTTCGACCTTGATTTTCTCTTGCTCCTTGCACTTGGGGTTTTTGAACGAACTGTCGTCATGTGAGGACTGTCTCAAAATTGAGTAGGTAAGCTAGGCCCTGCCAGGAGGAAGCATGACCACAATCACGAAGAAGAAAAAAATCGTTCAGATGGATCCAACCGATTTGGTTCAGGATCTTCTGAAAAAATATCCGACCAAGGTGGCCCGGAAGCGGGCCAAGCAGATCATGGTCAAGGAGGCCGAAGGCGCGGAGACTCCGGAAATGGGCGCCAACGTCCGGACCATCCCGGGCATCATCACCATGCGCGGATGCACCTACGCCGGGTGCAAGGGCGTTATTCTCGGCCCGACACGGGACATTGTGAACATCACCCACGGGCCCATCGGCTGCGGATTCTACTCCTGGTTGACCCGGCGCAACCAAACCTACACCGAGACGGATGCCGAAGAAAACTTCATGCCCTACGCCTTCTCTACGGACATGAACGAAAACGACATCGTCTTCGGCGGGGAAAAGAAGCTCAAGCAGGCCATCAGGGAGGCCTACGAACTGTTCCATCCCAAGGCCATCGCCATCTTCTCCACCTGTCCGGTGGGTCTGATCGGCGACGATGTCCATGCCGTGGCCAGAGAGATGAAAGGGGAGCTGGGCATCAACGTCTTCGGGTTCAGCTGCGAGGGATACAAGGGCGTCAGCCAGTCCGCGGGCCACCACATCGCCAACAACCAGATATTTAAGCATGTGGTGGGTACCAAAGAGGAAATCAAGGTCGGGGAATTCAAGATCAACCTGCTGGGTGAATACAACATCGGCGGGGACGGCTTCGAGATCGACCGGATACTGGATAAGTGCGGGATCACCGTGATCTCCACCTTCAGCGGCAATTCCACCTACGACCAGTTTGCCACGTCCCACACCGCTGATCTGAACACGGTCATGTGCCACCGCTCCATCAACTACGTGGCCGAGATGATGGAGACCAAGTACGGGATTCCGTGGATCAAGGTGAACTTTATCGGCGCGGAGGCCACGGCCAAGTCCCTGCGCAAGATCGCCCAGTACTTCGACTCGCCCAAGCTGACCGAGCGGGTGGAAGCGGTGATCGCCGAGGAAATGCCGACGGTCAAGCTGGCCATGGACATGGTCCGCCCCAGGACGGAGGGCAAGACGGCCATGCTCTTCGTGGGCGGCTCCCGTGCCCACCATTATCAGGAGCTGTTCAAGGAACTGGGGATGCGGACCATTTCCGCGGGATACGAGTTCGCCCACCGCGACGATTACGAAGGACGCCACGTGATCCCGGAGATCAAGATCGACGCGGACAGCCGGAACATTGAGGAACTGGAAGTGGAGCCCTGCGCTGAGAGCTATAATCCGCGTAAAACACCGGAAGAAATCAAGAAGCTGGAAGAGTCCGGTTTCAAGTT
The DNA here is from genome assembly GCF_000717475.1 of Desulfonatronum thiodismutans. Lineage (NCBI taxonomy): Bacteria > Pseudomonadati > Thermodesulfobacteriota > Desulfovibrionia > Desulfovibrionales > Desulfonatronaceae > Desulfonatronum > Desulfonatronum thiodismutans. The sequence goes on along the minus strand of NZ_JPIK01000011.1, from coordinate 151,253 downwards.
CAAGGAATACGAGGGAATGATCCCGGATATGCCGACCAAGTCCCTGGTGATCGACGATCTGAACCAGTACGAGGCCGAGAAGCTGATAGAAATCATGAAGCCGGACATCTTTTGCGCCGGAATCAAGGAAAAGTACTCGGTTCAGAAGCTGGGCATCCCCCTGAAGCAGTTGCACAACTACGACATCGGCGGCCCCTACGCCGGGTTCAAGGGGGCCGTCAATTTCTACCAGGACATCGATCGGATGGTGAACAGCAAGGTCTGGTCCTATCTCAAGGCCCCCTGGCAGGAAAAACCGGAATTGTCCGCGACCTATGTCTGGGAATAGTCCCGAGGCGCGATGAGCAAACCACTGACGCGATAGTTTTTTAGGCATCGCTTTAAGAGAGGAACGGAACATGACGCTGCTTCGACATACACCCACGGAAATCAAGGACCGCTCCGCGCTGTCCGTCAATCCGGCCAAGACCTGTCAGCCGGTGGGGGCCATGTACGCGGCCCTGGGGATTCACGGCTGTCTGCCCCACAGTCACGGTTCGCAGGGCTGCTGCGCCTACCACCGCAGCGCTTTGACCCGGCACTACAAGGAGCCGGTCTCCGCTGCCACCAGCTCGTTCACCGAAGGCGCTTCCGTGTTCGGCGGTCAGGCCAACCTGCTTCAGGCCATCAACAACATCTTCACTGTGTACGAGCCGGACGTGATCGCCGTGCATACCACCTGCCTGTCCGAAACCATCGGCGACGACGTGCCCCAGATTACGGAAAAGGCCCGTCAGGAAGGCAAGATTCCCGACGGCAAGTTCGTGGTCAGCGCTTCCACGCCCAGCTACGTGGGCTCCCATGTGACCGGTTTTTCGAACATGGTCATGGGCACCCTGAAGGGCTTTGCCGCAAAAACCGGCAAGAAAAACGGCAAGGTAAACATCATCCCAGGGTTCGTGGAGCCCTCGGACATGGAGGAGATCAAGCGTCTGGCCGCGGCCATGGGCGTGAAAACGATCCTCTTCCCGGACACCTCCGGCGTGCTCAACGGCCCCCTGACAGGTGAATACAAGATGTTCCCGGACGGCGGCACGACCGTCGAGGAACTGCGTTCCACCGGTGATTCCATCGGTACTTTGGCCCTGGGCGAATGGGCCTCGGCGGACGGGGCCAAGTACCTGGACTCCACCCACAAGGTTCCGTGCAAGATTCTGGATCTGCCCATCGGTCTGAAGGCCACGGACCGGTTCATCGACGCTTTGCGCCTGATCTCCGGCCGCCACGTCACCGACCTGATCGCCCATGAGCGCGGTCAGCTGGTGGACCTGATTTCGGACATGCATCAGTACTTTTACCACAAGAAGGTGGCCCTGGTGGGCGACCCGGACCAGGTCATCGCCTTGACCGAATTTCTAACCTCCATCGACATGAGCCCGGTACACATCGTCACTGGCACCCCGGGCAAGAAGTTCGAGGCCCGGATCAAGGAACTCACCGCGGACAGCCCATTCCCGGTCAACGTCAAGGCCCACGGCGACATGTTCCTGTTGCACCAGTGGATCAAGAACGAGCCGGTGGATCTGATCATCGGCAACACCTACTGCAAGTACATCGCCCGTGACGAGGACATCCCCCTGATTCGCCACGGCTTTCCGATCCTGGACCGCGTCGGCCATCAGTATTTTCCCACGGTGGGCTACAAGGGCGGATTGCGGCTGCTGGAGAAGATTCTGGATGCGCTGCTGACCCGGATTGATCGGGATGCCACGGAAGATCAGTTTGAGTTGGCGATGTAGTTTTTTTGGCAGGTATCGATTTGAACGTTGCAATCAAGGAGAGAAAGCGTGGAAAAGCCGAAGCATCATATGTTCGTCTGCGCCAGTTTTCGGACCAAGGGCGAACCCAAGGGCGTGTGCCACAAGAGCACCATCGGCTTGTTGCCTTATATCGACGAGGAAATTCTGGACCGGGGCCTGGACGTGTTGGTGACCAGCACCGGTTGCCTGAAGCAATGCGAGAACGGACCGGTCATGGTGGTCTATCCCGAAGGATGGTGGTTCGGCAAAGTGGACGGCGAAGACGCCGTGGACGCCATCCTGGACGGCCTGGAACAGGGCGAGCCAGCCCAGGACTATCTCCTTTAGGGCGCACCAGAATTCCCATAAATCCCATACCTCCCATCCACTCCCAAGCGCCGCCTCCCTTTGGGGAGGCGGCCAAAAGAACCCAATGAGGTCAACCATGGAACCCGTGATCTTTGAAGAACGAAAAACGCAGATACATCGCAAGGGAGCGGAGCCGTTCTCCATTTCCTGCAACAAGAGCAGTCTGGCCGGGGCCGTGAGCCAGCGGGCCTGCGTGTTCTGCGGATCCCGGGTGGTGCTCTATCCCATTGCCGACGCCCTGCACCTGGTGCACGGCCCCATCGGCTGCGCGGTGTACACCTGGGACATTCGCGGGGCCTTGTCCTCCGGGCCGGAGCTGCACCGGCTCAGTTTTTCCACGGACCTGCGCGAAAAAGACGTGATCTTCGGCGGTGAAAAAAAACTCCACCAGGCCTTGATCGAACTGATCGACCTGCACAAACCCAATGCGGCCTTTGTCTATTCCACCTGCATCGTGGGGATCATCGGCGACGACTTGAAGGCCGTGTGCAAGAAGGTGCAGGCGGAGAAGGGCATTCCGGTGATTCCGGTCCAGTCCGAAGGGTTCAAGGGCAACAAGCGCGAGGGCTATCTGGCGGCCTGCGAGGCCATGTTTCAACTGGTGGGCACCGGGGATACCTCGACCATTTCTCCCCTGAGCGTGAACATTCTGGGCGATTTCAATCTGGCCGGGGAGATCTGGATCATCCAGGACTACCTGAAGCGGATGGGCGTGGAGGTGGTGGCCAACATCACCGGCGACGGCCGGGTGGCGGACGTGCGCCGGGCCCACGGCGCGGCCCTGAACCTGGTTCAGTGTTCCGGAGCGACCATGGATTTGGCCAAAATGATGAAGGAGAAGTACGGCATCCCGTTCATCCGGGTGTCTTATTTCGGCATTGAGGACATGTCCGACGCGCTCTACGACGTGGCCAAGTTTTTCCAGGACAAGGACCCGGAGATCATGGCCCGGACCCAGGAACTGGTCCGGGAAGAGCTGACGGCTCTGTACCCGAAGCTGCAAACATTTCGCAAGGACCTGGAAGGCAAGAAGGCCGCCATCTACGTGGGCGGCGCGTTCAAGGCTTTTTCCCTGATCAAATCCTTCCGGCATTTGGGCATGAACGTGGTCATGGTCGGCTCTCAGACCGGCACTGAGGAGGACTATCAGGAATTGGCCGAGATTACGGACGAGGGCACGATCATCGTGGACGACACCAACCCGCTGGAGCTGTCCGCCTTTATCAAGGAAAAGGACGTGGACATCTTCGTGGGCGGGGTCAAGGAGCGGCCCATCGCCTTCAAGCTGGGCGTGGGATTCTGCGACCACAACCACGAGCGCAAGGAGGCCTTGGAGGGTTTTTTAGGCATGTACAACTTTGCCAGGGAAGTCCACGCCACGGTGACCAGCCCTGTCTGGAACTTCACTCCCAGGCGGCGCAAGTCGCCCATCGCCGTGGGCACCGCGGAGGAGGCCTGTTTGTCATGAAAATAGCCGAACCTTTCGTCTCCACCACCAACGCCTGCAAGATGTGTACGCCCCTGGGCGCGGCCATGGCTTTCAAGGGCCTGGAAGGCTGCGTGCCCTTTCTGCACGGCTCCCAAGGCTGCGCCACCTATATGCGCCGGTACATCATCAGCCACTTCCGCGAACCCATGGACATTGCCTCCTCCAGCCTGGGCGAAAAGGACGCGGTCTACGGCGGCAAAGCCAATCTGATGCAGGGTCTGCTCAATGTCATCGGCAAGTACAAGGCCCCTGCAGTGGGCATCGCCACCACCTGTCTGACCGAGACCATCGGCGACGACGTGCCCACGATCCTGCACGAGTTCAGGAAGGAATGTCCGGCCGACCTCAACGGCGAGATGCCCGCGCTGATCCACTGCAGTACTCCGTCCTACGGCGGTTCGCACATGGAAGGCTTTCACGCCGCGGTTCGGGCCATGGTCGCCCAGTTGGCCGATCCGGAGACGGCAACGCACCGTGGGATCAACATTTTTTCCGGGTTCGTCTCGCCGGAGGACATCCGGCACCTCCAGGACGTGTTCGCCCATTTCGGACTTCCGGCGACCTTGTTGCCGGACTATTCCGAAACCCTGGATGGGCCGGCCCTGGAAGACTACCAGAACATTCCCGGAGGCGGGACACCTTTGGACGCTGTCCGGGCCATGCCCGGGGCCGGGGCGAGCATCGAGTTTGGCCGGACCATCAAGCCCGAGCGCAGTGCCGGGACCGTGCTCCGGGACAAGTACGGGGTACCGCTCCATTCCCTGGGCCTGCCCATCGGTCTGCGGGAAAGCGACGCTTTGTTCACGACCCTGGAAACCCTGGCCGGATGCTCAGCTCCAAGACGGTATGCCCTGGAACGGGGTCAACTCTTGGACGCCATGGTGGATGGCCACAAGTACGTGGCCGGGAAAAAGGCCATTATCTACGGCGAAGAAGACTTGGTGGTAGGTCTGACCTCGTTTTTGAGCGAAATCGGCATCAAGCCGGTTTTGGTGGCCTCCGGCGGGGAATCCGGCTTGTTGGCCGAAGCCGTGGCCGCGGTGACCGGGGAATTCTCCGGCGACCCGCCTCTGGTCCGCGACGGGGTGGATTTCTACCAGATCGTGGCCGAGGCTGAAGCCTTGGAGCCGGACTTGGTTGTCGGGAACAGCAAGGGCTACCGCGAGCTGGCCAGGGCCCGGAACATTCCGCTGATCCGCGTCGGCTTCCCCATCCATGATCGCTTTGGCTCCCAGCGCGTCCTGCATCTGGGCTACCGGGGAGCACTGAGTCTCTACGACCTGATCGTCAACGCGCTGATCGAGAAAAAACAGGAAGATTCGCCCATTGGGTACGGGTATATATGAAAAAAGGATACGCCATGAACACTCCAGACAGCACAAAGCACCCTTGTTTCAACGTCGCCGTGAAGGGCGAATGTGGACGGATTCATCTTCCGGTGGCCCCCAAATGCAATATCATGTGCAATTATTGCAACCGGAAATACGACTGCATGAACGAATCGCGTCCGGGAGTTACCTCCGCGGTGCTCAAGCCGCATCAGGCCGTGGAGTACCTGGCCCAGGTTTTGGAAAAGGAGCCGCGCGTCACGGTGGTGGGGATAGCGGGCCCAGGCGATCCCTTCGCCAACCCGGAGGAAACTCTGGAAACCCTGCGCCTGATTCGGGAGCGTTTTCCCCAGATGCTCTTCTGCTTGTCCAGCAACGGGCTGGGCGTTCCGGCGCACTTGGACAGGCTGAAGGACCTGGGCGTGACGCACATGACCATCACGGTCAACGCCGTGGATCCCGAAATCGGCAAGGAATTTTACGCCTGGGTCCGGGACGGAAAGAAAATTTATCGCGGCCTGGACGCGGCCAAACTGATGTGGCGGCGGCAGGAGGCGGCCATCCGGGGGCTCAAGCAGCTGGGGATCACGGTCAAGGTGAACACCATCATCACTCCGGGGGTGAACGACCAGCATGTGGAGGCCATTGCGGCCAAGATGCGCGAACTGGACGTGGATCTGCTGAACTGCATGCCCTTGTATCCGACCGCGGAAACCATTTTCGAGGATGTTCGCGAACCCGGCAAGGATGAGCTGGAACGTATCCGAACCATGGCCGAAGCCTACCTGCCCCAGATGCGCCACTGCAAGCGCTGCCGGGCCGACGCCGTGGGGTTGCTGGATCAGGACAAATCCCCGGAGTTTGCCTCCTGTCTGAGTGCCTGCTCCAAGACCCTGCCGCCCATGCGCACCGAAGCCAGACCCTACGTGGCCGTGGCCAGCATGGAAGGCGTGCTGATCAATCAGCATCTGGGGGAAGCCCCGTCCTTCCAGATTTGGGGCCGGGAAAACGGCGGTTACGCCATGCTGGAAGTCCGCACGGCTCCGCCCAAGGGAGGAGGGGGCAATCGCTGGTACGCCCTGGCTGATTTGCTCAAGGACTGCCGGGCCGTGCTGGTCTCCGGAGTCGGCGACACGCCCATGGCCATTCTCAGCGAAGAGGGCGTCACGCCACTGGAAATGAGCGGGTTCATTCAGGAGGGTCTGGAAGCGGTCTATACTGCCGGAAACGTCAGCGCGTTCAAGCGCCGTCGCGAAGGCAAGGCCTGCCAAGCCATGGGATGCACCGGCGACGGGGAAGGGTGCGGGTGACCCCGACCCCCCCCTATTAACTCGGACCATCTTCAAAACGGGCCGCGAAGTTCATGTTTCGCGGCCCGTTTTCGTTCTTGCTTTTTTTGGGGGGGGGTGACGACAGATTAGAAAGGCGATTTCTTGAATTCGGGATGTATCAGTTTTGGCTTTGCATTTGCATTGGTCCCAGGCAGGAACATCAAGTTTCTCAACCAGGAGTAAATCAAAATGCGAATGAGCGAGTCTCAGAGCCAATTCAGCATCCTTTCCATCGGGCTGAGCCCGAGACAGGAAGAGGACATCCAGGCGATTCTCGGGCCGGATTATTCCTTGGAAAGGTATCAGTCAACAGGGACGGCCAGGCACGCCAACCAAAATCAACGCCTCATGGCCTTGATCTCTTGGAAAGGGATCAACGGGCGGATTTCGGCTCTGCAACGCGGGGAATTTCAGGAGGATGACGCCCCCCCTCGTGTGTTGGTCTTGGATTCCGACGTGGCTCAGGCCGATCTGGAACGAGTCGTGGACGCCGGTTTCGCGGCTGTTTTGCGCTATCCTTTCGAGCCGGAGCGGGTCAAGGGGCTGGCGAAAGAACTCCAGGAATCTCAAGGCTTGTACAAGGACCTGTATCACATGGCTCGGGAAATCTGCCTGGAGCGAGAGATTTTGTCACGACAGGCGGACTTGTTGCAATTCTTCAACAAAATTCTCACTAACGCCAGCTTTTCCCTGGACCCCGTGGAAATTCTGCATCAAGCCCACCAGGACCTTCAGATTTTGCTCCCGGTCAAGGGCGTGGACGCGATATTCTGGCAGGCGGGCTCGGAGCAGCAGCTGGAGGCGGAACTCTTCATTCATGAGTACTCTGGGAAGGACATTCAGGATATAATGATCGGTTTTCTGTTGGAAAACGCGGCCAAACACGCCGACGAGCTCATCGGAAGCTACCACGTCAACTTCATGTCCAAGCTGGACGGCGGGGAGGAGCTAAAGGAGATCAACAGTAAAAATCTCCTCGTGTTGCCCTTGCGATTCGGCGGCAAGAGCTTTGGATGCGTCAGCATCGTATCGGAAAAAATTGCCCGACTGGGCCGGGATCGCCTGCAAACCATTCTGGCTGCCGTGAACCATCTGGCTCTGGCCCTGCGTAACGCGCTGATGTACCGAGAAATGCGTACCAGGGCTGACCGGGACGCCCTGACCCGTCTGCCTAATCGTCATTTTTTTGACGAACGAATGGTCCAGGAGCTCAAACGCCACCAACGCTATCGCAACCCGCTATCATTAATGGTCATGGACCTGGACCACTTCAAGCGGATCAACGACACCTTCGGCCACCAGGCCGGGGACTTGGTCCTGCGGGATGTCGGACGCATGTTGCAGGAAATGCTGCGTAGCTCCGATCTCGCGGCAAGGTACGGGGGCGAGGAGTTCGTGCTCCTGCTTTCCCATACCACTGAAGAGCAGGCCTGGGTCCTGGCCGAACGTATCCGCGAGGCCATTGCCAAACGTCGCTTCAACTTTAAGGGGAAGTTCTTCAAGGTTACCGCCAGCATCGGCATCGCCTCCCTGGAAACGGGCCTCTTCGGTCAAAGCGTCGACCTCTTCGCCGAAGCCGACGCAGCCCTCTACCGAGCCAAGGCTGGTGGACGGAACATGGTATGTCTGGCTGGTGAGGAGGAGGGTGAGGAGGAGTGCCGTCAATATGCCTGAGTAGACGGATCGTGTTCGCTGAAAAACGCCCAATTGCCGAGTTGCTGTAAAAGTTCACATTCCCACGTCGTTGTTCATGCGTGGAAATGTGAACTTCTTTTTTCCGCGCCCAGCAGATCCAGCAGAAGATCGACCTGATGTTCCAAATCCGTAAACTGACCCTGAATTTGCTTCAGGTCGCCTTGGCGGCCGGCCTGTTCCATCCGTGCGGCGACGTCGGCCAGAGCCGGACATGCGGAGTTCATGGCCATGCCTTTCAGGGAGTGGGCCTCCAGGGTCGTGGCCTGGATATCGTTTCGTTCGAGTGACTCTTGGAGCGTCGCGACCCGCTTGGGAGCGCTTTCCAGGAGGGTGCGCAAGACATCCTCCGCCAACTCGGAATCGCCCATGCACCTTTGGAGCAATTCCTCCCTGATAAATAGCGGGGGCTCGGTTTTGTCGACCTCGGCCGGCGGCACGATGACGGATTGAGCCTGGCGGTCATCAGTTAGAGACGGTGTGGTTCGATCCATGTCGTCGTGTTCGCGACCATTTTCTTCCGGCTGGGCCTCGGGCAGCCATTTGGCCAAAACCCTGCCCAGTTCCAACGGCGCTACGGGTTTGGGTACGTAGTCGTCCATTCCCGCTTGCAGGCACTTTTCGCGATCCTCGGGCATGGCCCTGGCGGTCATGGCGATGATCGGCGTACGCCGAGAAGGCTGAGGGATGAAGCCTGAAGCCAGAAGCTCGGAAGTCCGATGTTCGACGGAAACCCGATCTCCGTCCGACGTCCGACTTCTGTCTTCCGGCTCCTGACTCCTGTATTCTGACTCCTGACTTCTAATCCTTCTCGTCGCCTCCAGTCCGTCCATTTCCGGCATCATCACATCCATGAGCACCGCGTCAAAGGCCGTGTGACGGAGAGCTTCCAGGGCTTCGACGCCGTTGTTCACTATCCGCGCCTTCAAACCCATTTTACCAAGAATGCCCAGGGTGACCCGCTGATTGACCGGGTTGTCCTCGGCCACCAAGACATGTCCCATCAGGCGGGGCGGCGAAACCTGATTCCGAAACCGTTCGCGTGCGGAATGGCGGGTAATGATCGGTCCTTTCCCCGCGTCCGGGGTGTTGAGCACCGTGACCAGGGTTTCGTACAATTCCCCTTGGCGGACGGGTTTGTTCAGGTACGCGGCGAATCCCCGTTCAGTGAACAGCCGGGCATCACCCGGGCGGCCCACGGAAGTGAGCATGACCAGGGGCAGATTTTTGAATCGCGAATCGGCCTTGATGATCGTGGCGAGTTGGGTTCCGTCCATGTTCGGCATTTGCATGTCCAAAATCGCCATGGTGAAAGGATCGTTGGAGGTTGCGGCGCTGTCCAGGACCGTCAAGGCGGAGGCTCCGTTCGGCACGGCGATGGAGCGTACCTTCCAGGATGAGAGCTGCTTGGTCAGGATCTCCCGATTGGTGGCGTTGTCGTCCACAATAAGGACATGCGCGTCGGACAAGGGCGTCTCCTCTAATCGTGGTCCGTCTTGTCCAGGCCGTTGTCGGCGGAATCTGGCCGTGAACCAGAATTCCGACCCTTGTCCCAGCGTGCTTTTAATCCCGATTTCTCCAGCCATCATTTCGGCCAGTTGCCTGGAGATGGCCAGCCCCAGGCCGGTGCCGCCGAACCTGCGGGTGGTGGAGGCGTCGATTTGAGAGAACTTGGTGAACAGGTTCGGAATGGCGTCGGCGGAGATGCCGATGCCCGTGTCCCGAATGGAAAAGCGGACCAAGACCTCGTCTTCGGTCTCCTCAAGGCATTCGGCCAGAACGACCACTTCGCCCGCTTCCGTGAATTTGACGGCGTTGCCGACAAGATTGGTCAAAACCTGGCGCAGCCTGCCCGGGTCGCCGTTGAGCAGTTCAGGAACCTCGGGCTCCATGTGACAGATCAATTCCAGTCCCTTGCCGTGGGCTTGGCCGGCCATGGCGGCCGCGAAGTCGTCCAGGAGATGCCGGAGGTTGAAGTCCAGGCTCTCCATGGTCAGCTTGCCGGCCTCGATCTTGGAAAAGTCCAGGATGTCGTTGATCAAGGTCAACAGAGTGTCCGCGCTGCTCTGAATGGTCTCGGCCAGGTGTCGTTGCTCCAGGTCAAGGCCGGTGTCCAGCAATAGTCCGGTCATGCCGATGACGCCGTTCATGGGCGTGCGGATTTCATGACTCATGTTGGCCAGGAATTCGCTCTTGGCCCTGTTGGCCGATTCCGCCGCTTCTTTGGCCGCGACCAGTTCCCGTTCCAGGGTGCGCAGATCACTGATGTCCGCCTGGTATTCCATCCCCCCGATCACGTTGTTTTCTTCGTCGAAAATCGGGGCGGCGTAGATTTTATAGGACTTGCCGAGGGAGGCTTCTTCCTCGGGGGTGGTGAAGCGGGTCAAGGGCCTTTTTTCAGCGATGCTGACCGTGAGAATGCAATGGTCGCAGACGTTTTCCCTCTTATACAGGACTTCGTGGCAAAGACGGCCGCGGACGGCCTGCTGGTCGGAAATGCCGAAAGACTCCATCATGCCGCGACTCAGGCCGATGATTCGGAAATCCTTGTCGATGATGTTGATGTTGCCGGGGATGTTCTCGAAAAAGGCCCGCAGGCGGTTGTGCGCGTCCCGCAGATCAGCCGTCCGCTTGGAGACTTGGTCTTCCAGGCTTCGATTCTGCTTCGAGATGAGCTTGTTTTGCTCGTTCAGTTTGGTGAAGAGCGTTTGGAGCTGACGGCCCATGCCGTGAAAAGCCTGGCTCAGGCGGTTCAGCTCCGTGATGCGCGATGCGTAGGGCGGTATGCGCCATTCTCCGGCGGCCAGCTTGTCCGCATCCTTGCTGATCGCTTCAATGGGCGCGAGGATGCGCGAGGCCAGCGCCACGCCCAAAATCGCGGCCAACCCCAAGGCCGCGATGATGATCACCAGGGTTTGGCCGGTATTGGCATGGACCAGGCCCATGAAGTCCGCTTCCGGAGCCACCACCGCCATGACCCAGTCCAGCCCGGAGCCACCCTGGAACGGAGCGGCTTGCAGGTAGTAAGGTTGTCCGTCCAGGGAAAAGGTCAGGAACTGTTCGGCGTCAAGGTTGTCGATGCCTCCCGGCAGGGCGGCCAGGCGGTGGACCGCCCCGCGAACCGTCGGTTCATGGAATTGCTCCGCCCGGACCAGGGTAAAGGCGCCGTCGACTTCGCGGATCAGGGTGCTGGAGGGTTCCGTGGATACGGCCACCAGGTTGCCGGAACGTTCCATCACGAACACGAGGCCGTGCTCGCTGACCGTAATGCCTCCCAGGAAATCATGAATCTGATCCAGCACGTAGTCCACGGCAAAGACGCCCAGAAGTTCTCCGGATGCGTCGTAATGAGGCCGGGAAGCCGTCAGAGCCAGGTCGTGGATCACGAAGTGGCGATAAATGGGCGTCCAAACCGGGCCCGTCGCGGCGACTCCGGCCTGATACCAGGGACGGGTCCGGGGATCGAAGCTGGGATAGACCTGCTGCAGCTCCAGGGCGTCGCCCTGGGTGTTGGTCGCGAAGTTGTGCGAATCTCCGCCGGTGACCGCCCCGGCGCGAACGATCTGGAGCGTACCGTCGCGCAATCGCCTGGCCCCGTAAAAATCGCCGTCCGGCGTGCCGATGAAGGAGTAGGCGAGGGAAGGGTGAGCCTTGAGCACGGAATAGAAATATCGCTGCACGCTGCGAGGTTCGTCCAGGCGAAGAATTCCGGCCTCCAGGGCCTGGGCGTTGACCGCATTCACCTGGTGGGGAACCTGCAGATACTCCCGGAGTTGGCCTTCGACCCGTTGCAGGATTTCGCCGCGCAGCTGCCGGGCCACCGTGTTCACGGCGGTGCGTCCGTCCAGGAGCGCAAGCCAGGCCACGATGACGGACGTGCCCAGGATCAAGAGCATCGTGGGCGGAATCAGCAGCCAGCGTAAGGAAATTTTGTCCGGGATGGTGAAGCCCATATGATTGTTCCTGTTGCGCCCTCATGGGGGCGGGTCATTCGGTGACGGTCTGGTTCCCGTCTTTCTTTTTCGTCAAGTACGGAGCGAAAGTGAGCCAACCAGAAACCGTTTCGTGAATTCATTACACAACAGGCCGGATCAGAACAAGAAGCCCTGGACAGTCCAAATTCTCGCCAGTAAGGGCAGAGTGAGTCGGGGCGGATTCAGGAGCGTCTTATGCATCAACTGAGCAAGACGCACTTGCCGCGGCCCTTGGCCGAATGTCCGTAACCGGGGCATTGAATCGGGTCGTCGGGTCCTTGCTGGAGGGCGGCCTGATCGAATACACACTGCCACACAAGCCCAGCAGCAGGCTGCAAAATATCATCTCACTCCTGGCGGTACAGCGCGTCCGTCCATGCGATGAAAGACCGTCCGAGAGCAACACGAGTCAAACCCTCTACGTGGAATCACATCAATGAACCAACCAGAAATCCTCACGGAAAACTCAAAGCTATCCAAAACTTTTCAAAAATTGACACCTGATGAACAGCGGATTTTTCAAGTCATGGCCATGTGTTCGCGGCATGTGACTCAAACTGATTTGAAAAGTATCTTGCAAAAGCTGGATTGGAAGGATGCCCGCGGGCGAACGCTTGCCGGGATGGTGGGCAAGGAATGGCGGGAAAAAATGGCCCGGCTCAAGCTCTTGTCCGTCAAACAGGGACGCCTTCAATTGAAGATGGAACTGCGCCTGGAGCCTTTGCGGGTGCTGGATATGGAAGGGCGCTATTCCGAGGTTCTGAGGGCCGTGGAACGAGTCGTCCGGACACCGAGCTATACCGTCTACGACATGGACGTATCCAGGGAATGGATCGGGCTGCGCAACGCCTTGTTTGTCCGGGACGAAAAGGAGGTACTGAAACTGATCGGGGCCGCTCAGGATCCCTGGTCATTGGCACAGTCGAACAGGATCGACGATCTTGTCGGGATGTGCCTTGTTCCGTTGAATATGGAATGGCTGGAGCGTTTGCCGGATGTGATCAAGTTTCAGGCCGTTGGAACCTACTTGAGCAACGGCCAGGCCTTTCTGATCGACACCCGTGACGTCTGGGAGTTGGCCCGACGCTGGTTTCCGGCCATGGCCGGGAAGCACGCCGGACCGCGCCATGTTCTGGCCGCCCAGTACCTGGCCCGAGGAGAGACGGACCAGGCCCGGGAACTGCTGCGAGACGATCAAAGCGCCGCGGGCCTGGCCCTTTTCGGATGGCTTCTGTTTCTTCTTGGGGAGTATGATGAGGCAGGCAAGGTGTTCGATGACGCATTGGTCGCCGTGAAGAAGGGCACCAGGAAACGCAATGTCCGCATCCCCGGCATGCCGGGGGTGTTTCAAAACCTGGCCCTGCTGCGACGAGGACGGCCTGAGGATCTGCGGCTGGTCAGGCATCAGGCCTCGCTCATTGAGAAGGAAACGCACAAGGATGTATATCGGTTCGTTTTCTTTCTGCTGGCGAAATTCGCCTCGGTCCTGCTTGGGGAGCAGAAACCGGAGCAGTTCAAGCAGTCCCTGTTCAGTTCGTCTCCCGCGGGGACGCATACGTTGCTCTTTGGCTGTCTTGCGCAACTCTGGACCGGGGAAAAGCCGAAACCGGCGGTTCTGGGGCAGTTGGCCGAACTGGGGGTGCATGCCGAGCATGTCGGGTACCGGTGGTATGCCGAAGAGACGCGACGGATTCTGGAAGCGACCAAGAGCGGGAAGTTGCTGTCCGTCTTTCCAGGCTCGGAGGGAGTGGTTTCCTGGAAAACATTGACGTTTCTGTTCAAGCCCAAGGAAGAATGGGAGTTGGCCCTGGAAGCCCTGAAGAATCTGGGCTCCGCCTCCACGTCCGGCGGCGGGGCCAGGGGGGCGGTGGTGGGGGAACAACGTCTGACATGGCGTTTGTATCAAGCCGGAAAACAGTTCGGGCTGGAGCCGCGGGAACAGAAGCTCAAGGCCAATGGGACGTGGACCGCCGGCCGTCCTGTGGCCCTGAAGAAGCTGCGCCACTCCCCGGAGAGCTATTCCTATCTCACCGAGCATGACCGCCGTCTGTGCCTGGCCATTTCCGAGGACACCTATTCCACCTACTACGGATACTACAACAAGACCGAATACTCCCTGGTCGGTGACCAGGCCCTCCTGGCCGCGGTGGGGCATCCGCTGATTTTTCTTGAGGATGATCCGGAACGACCGGTGGAGATGGTCCAGGCCGAGCCGTCCTTGCAGGTTTTGGACGAACAAGACGGGCTGCGGGTGCGCGTCGAACCGCCGTTGCCGGAAAACGGCACGGTGGCGATTCATCGGGAAGGTCGACATCGGCTTCGGGTGGTCCGCTTTGACGGTCAACACGCCAAGATAGCCACGATTCTCGGAGAAAAAGGCGTGAAGGCGCCGGCGGCGGCCAAGGAGCAGGTTCTGGAGAGCATCGCGGAAGTCGCTCCGCTGCTCACCGTGCATTCCACCATCAGCGGTCTGGGCCAGGCTGAAAGCGTCCCGGCGGATTCCCGTCCGGTACTGCGTCTGCGCCCGGTTGGCGATGGGCTGTTGATCGACCTGTTTTTTCGGCCCGTTCCTGATGGCCCCTTGCTGGTCCGGCCCGGAGAGGGCGGCAAGACTTTGTTCACCGAAGTGGAAGGTCGTCAGGTCTGCGCTACCAGGGACGACAAGACCGAGCGGGAGGCGGTGCAGGCCCTGCTGGAGCACTGCCCACCCCTGGGTCTGGACACGGACGCGAACTGGTCCTGGCGGCTGGAAGATCCGGAAAGCGCCCTGGAAACTCTGCTCAGCCTTCAGGAGATGGGGGACGCCGTCGTCCTGGAGTGGCCGGAGGGAAAACAGGTGCGTATCGCCGCTGAGAGCGGCTTGAATCGGTTCAAGATCGGGCTGTCCCGAAAGCAGGACTGGTTCGCCATGAATGGCGGGCTGGATCTGGACGACGGTACGGTGATGGAAATGTCCCGGCTGTTGTCCCTGCTGGAGAACAGCCCGGGCCGTTTCGTCCGCCTGGAGGAGGGAGATTTTTTGTGCCTGACCCGTGACTTGCGCAAGCGCCTGGACGCTCTGCGCGCCTACGGCGACGGCGGCAAGGTGCATCCCCTGGCCGCGCCGGTTTTGGATGAAGTGCTGGACGGAATGCGGGTCACCTCGCCGAAAGCATGGAAGGATTTGCTGCGTCGTGTCCGGGAGGCCGCGGAACTGCGGCCAGAGGTTCCGTCAACTCTGCGGGCTGAACTGCGTGAATATCAGGTGGAAGGATTTCAGTGGCTGGTCCGTCTGGCTCATTGGGGGGCCGGGGCCTGTCTGGCCGACGACATGGGGCTGGGCAAGACCGTCCAGGCCCTGGCCTTGATTTTGACCCGGGCCAAGCAAGGGCCGACGCTGGTCTTGGCTCCGACTTCTGTCTGCATCAACTGGATGGAGGAGGTGGCCCGGTTCGCCCCGAGCCTGCGGCCGGTGCGGTTCGGGCCCGGCGAACGGGAACGGATGGTGGAGCAGGCCGGGCCTTTTGATCTGATCGTTTGCAGCTACGGCCTGCTGCAAACGGAATCCGAACTGCTGGCCAAGATCCGATGGACCACGCTCGTCGCGGACGAGGCCCAGGCCATCAAGAACGTGGTCGCCAAGCGTTCCCGAGCGGCCATGACTTTACCGGCGGACTTCAAGGTGATCACCACGGGCACGCCTATTGAAAACAACCTGGGCGAACTCTGGAACCTGTTCAATTTCATCAACCCCGGCCTGC
This sequence comes from Desulfonatronum thiodismutans, assembly GCF_000717475.1. Classification (NCBI taxonomy): domain Bacteria; kingdom Pseudomonadati; phylum Thermodesulfobacteriota; class Desulfovibrionia; order Desulfovibrionales; family Desulfonatronaceae; genus Desulfonatronum; species Desulfonatronum thiodismutans. Next base: position 135,552 of record NZ_JPIK01000011.1, on the reverse strand, counting down.
TGGGCTCCCTGGAACGCTTTAACCGGAACTTCGCCGTACCCATTGAGCAGAACCGGGACGCCGAAGCCAAACGGCGACTCAAGAGCCTGATTCGTCCGTTCATTCTCCGCCGCCTGAAAAGCGAAGTCCTGGCCGAGCTGCCCTCTCGGACCGAAGTGGTGCTTTCCGTGGAACTCAGCCCGGAGGAGGCGGCCGTCTATGACGCCCTGCGGCGCAGAGCCCTGGAAAAGATGGCCGAGCCCGATGACGATCAACCCGGACAACAACGGATCAAAATCCTGGCTGAGATCATGCGCTTGCGCCGGGCCTGCTGCCATCCGGAACTGGTCATGCCCGGCGCCGGGCCAAAGTCCGGGCCGGGCAGCGCCAAGCTGCAGGCGTTCGGCGAAATCCTGGAGGATTTGCTGGAAAACAAGCATCAGGCCCTGGTCTTCAGCCAGTTCGTGGACCATCTGCACCTGGTGCGCGACTACCTGGATCAGCGCAAGGTCCGCTACCAGTACCTGGACGGCTCCACGCCCATCAAGAAGCGTCAGCAGGCGGTGACCGCGTTTCAGGCCGGAGAAGGCGATCTGTTCTTGATCAGCCTCAAGGCCGGAGGTTTCGGCCTGAACCTGACAGCCGCGGACTACGTGATCCACCTGGACCCCTGGTGGAACCCGGCCGTGGAGGACCAGGCCTCGGACCGCGCCCACCGCATCGGTCAGCAGCGCCCGGTGACCATCTACCGTCTGGTGACCAAAGGAACCATTGAAGAGAAAATCCTCGACCTGCACCGCCACAAACGCGATCTGGCCACAAGTCTGCTGGAGGGTACGGACAGCGGAATCAAACTGTCCGTGGAGGAGATGCTGGATCTGATCCGGGGGGCGGAGTGAGCACCATGTCTTTTTCTGGTCAACGAAGAGATGACAAGCGAGATATGGGGCGACGATGTTCCTACTGAAAAAAATTATCGGCCTGCTCTGCATGCCCCTGAGCGTAGCCGGACTGCTGCTGGTTGCCGGGCTGGTGCTGTCGTGGTTCGGGAAGAGCCGGAAATTGGCTGGGGTATTGCTGCTCCTGGGGACAATGATGGCGATGGGCTTTGCGTCGTCCCCGGTGGCGGATCGCCTTCTGACTCCGTTGGAGCTTCGCTATGAACCCGTGACGAGTGCTTGGGACTTGGCGGACGTCAGGTTTGTCGTCGTGCTGGGCGGAGGGCATCGCTCTGATCCCCGACTGACCGCGACCATGCAACTGTCCGACGCTTCGCTGGCCCGACTCATCGAAGGAATCCGGCTGCATCGACAGCTTCCGGAGAGTGTTTTGATTTTTACGGGAGGAGCGATTTTCGATGCCTTTTCCCATGCCTGGGTCATGGCTGCAGCGGCTGGAGAGCTGGGGGAGTTGGAGCCGAAAGTGCTGTTGGACCAGCCCAGGGATACGGCGGAAGAGATGCTGGCTTTGCGGGAGGTGATCGCGGCGGACGAGCCTTTTTTATTGGTGACCTCGGCCTCGCACATGCCCAGGTCCGTGGCTTTGGCCAAGGCCGCCGGATTGGCCCCGGTTCCGGCTCCAACGGATTTTCTGGTCAAGCAATCCTTGGAGAGGGAGCGCCATCCTGGTGACTATTTCCCATCCGCCGTCGCGCTGCGTCGGAGCGAACGGGCCGTTTACGAATATCTCGGGCTGATTTGGACCGAGGTTCGGGAGGCTCCCCGGTTGCGCCGCATCGCGGAGGGAAAGCAGTAGCGGGAAGTTAGGAAAGTGGAATTCTTTACTCTCCCCGCGGGAGGCCGGGATCGGTCGATTCCGGAGGCGGGGGGATGGACCTGGGCCAGGCACGGAGTACGGCCTGGACCACCGTGGCCAAAGGAATTGCGAAGAAGATGCCCCAGAACCCCCAGAGCCCGCCGAATACCAGGATAGCCAGGATGATGGCCACGGGGTGGATGTCCACCACTTCGGAAAAGAGCAGGGGCGCGAGGATGTTGCCGTCAATGGCCTGGATCACGGCGTAGGCGATGAGCACGTACAGCAGTTCGTCGCCGAACCCCCATTGGGCGTAGGCCACAATGGCCACGGGCAAGGTGACCACGGCGGCCCCGATATAGGGAATCAGCACGGAAAGGCCCACCACCAGCCCGAGCAGCATGGCGTACTGCAGACCGAGCCAGAGGAAGGTGGCGTAGGTCGCGCCCCAGACTATCAGGATTTCCCAGAATTTTCCCCGGATGTAGTTGCCGATCTGGTTGTCCACTTCCTGCCAGACCTGTGAGGCCAGGGTGCGCTCCTTGGGCAGGAAGGCCCGCAGCCAGCTCACGATTTTCTCTTTGTCCTTGAGGAAAAAGAAGATCAGCATGGGCACGATGATCAAGTACACGATGATGGTGATCAACCCGGTGACCGAGGCCACGGAAAAGGTCAGCAGTTTTTGGCCGAAGGTGAACAGTTCGTTGCGCAGCGCCGTGGTGAACTGGACCACCTGTTCGTCGGTGATGAATTTGGGATAGCGCTCCGGGAGCTGGAGCAGCAGGGCTTGGGTGTGGGTGATCAGGCCGGGAATCTGTTGAACCAGTTGGGCGATCTGCTTGGTCAACATGGGCAGCAGCCAAAACAAGGCGAAGAACGACCCGGTCATGAATCCGAAAAAAACGATCAGCACGGCCAGGAGTCGAGGAACGCGCCAACTGGTCAGAAACCTCACCAATCCTTCCAGCAGATAGGCCATGACCAACCCGGTCAGAAACGGCACCACCATCCGTCCCAGGAAGTAGATTCCGGCAAACACGACGATCAGCATGCCCACCAGGATCACAACCTGGGGGTCGCTGAAATGTCGTTGAAACCAGTCTCGTATCAGGCGCATGACGTGGGCATGGGAGAACGTGGGAGAGGATCAGGCGTGGTTGCGCAGTTTGAGTTCCAAGGGATGCGGATTGAAGAAGAACTGTGTTTTGAGATACGGCTCATCATACTTGCGGATGTAGTGGTTGAGCAATGTCACCGGTACGATCAGCGGAATTTGGCCTTCCTTGAAGCGTCGGAAGACATCCAGCAGTTCCTGTTTTTCCCAGGCCGTAATCTGCTTTTTGAAATGGCCCATGCTTTTTTCCAGCACGTTGAACAATTTGGCCTTGGTGGTGCGTATCCGCAGGGCCTCGGACAGCAGGCGTCCATACTCGGCGAAGACATGGTCCCGATCCATTTCCGAGGCCTGGGCCACCAGGCGGCCCAAGGCCGTGTAATGCTTCGGGCTGTGGGCTAAAACAAGATACTTGTGGTGCGCCTGAAAGGCAACCAGCGGCCCCAGGGCCGGCTTGGCCGCGACCACGTCCTGCCAGCGCCGAGCCGTGAAAATCCGTTCGATGAAGTTTTCCCGCAGGCCCGGGTCGTTCAAACGTCCGTCGTCCTCCACCGGGATGTCGGGGAAGCGAGTGATGAACGTCTTGGCGAAAATGCCCACTCCTTTTTGTTGGGGCATGCCTTGCTCGGAGTAGACCTTCACGCCTTGCAGGCCGCTGGATGGGGACTTGCTCTTGAAGATGAAGCCGCACAAATCCTGTCCGGCCAGCCATTCGTTCTTCTCCGCGGCCCAGGCCAGCATCTGGTCCGTCAGATCCTCGCCGGACCGAATGGTCCGCAGCCGGGGGGCCTCGATGTCTCCCACCAACCGCATGGCCTCCCGGGGCACGGACATCCCACACTCCACCTCCGGGCAGACCGGCACGAACTCCACGTACTTGCCCAGGGTGTCCCGCAAGAAACGGTCCAGCTTGTGCCCGCCGTCATAACGGACGTTGTTGCCCAATAAACATGAGCTGATGCCCAAGCGCAGCGGTTTTTCCATGTCGTCCTCCTCAGGGGAGTTGAAGGGAATCATTGCCGAAGTTTCAAAAAAGGGCTGAAGTCACGTCGACAACGTGACTAGGCAGGTCGTGCCTTCCTCCGGCAGGGACCGCAAGGTTAGGTGGCCGTGGTTCTTGCGCACGGCCAGTCTGGCGATGGGCAGGCCGAAGCCCGTGCCCAGGGCCTTGGTGGAGTAAAATGGCGTGAACAGGCTCTCCAGGCTGTCCGGATCCGGGGTCGGGCCGTTGTTGAAGATGTGGATATCCAGAAAGTCGCCGTTTGTTTCGCTTTGGGCGGATGCGATCCGGACCATGGGGGCGGAGGCGTCCACCGCGTTTTCCAGGCTGTTTTGGATCAAGTGGTACAGGATGACCCGCAAGTCTTCCGGGTCCGCCAGCACGTTGGGATGGCGCGGGTCCAGCCGGATCTCCACGGTAATCCCTTCCCTAGGTTGCAGTTCCTTCAGGGAGGCCTTGATCGCGGAGTCCAGATCGCAGGAGTTGGGTCGGGGCTCGCGTTGGAAGACTTCGTTGTAGGTGGTCACATTGCGAACCATCCGTTCCAGCCGGTTGGCTTCCAGGAGCATGGTCTCGTAGACTTCGTGTCTGGGGTCGTCCGCGGGAAGCTGTTTGCGCAAGCGCAGGACATTGCCGCCAATGACCATCAAAGGGTTGCGGACCTGATGGGCTATGCCGCGAATGATCTCCAAATCGCACTTGGTCAGGGAGGTAATGAAGGCGTCCGTCTCCACCAGCAGGCAGAGATCCAGGAGGCGGTCCATCAGATCGATGGCTGTTGAGCAGGGTTCCGGATCCAGCTTGGCAAAGGCCGTTTCATGAATAAATTTGCGGGCCATGGCGTAGGCCAGGCTGATGTAGCGATGATCGATGCCCGCGGCCACATGGTTCAGGCCGCTGCGCCATTGGGCGATTAGAAAAGCGTCTTGGTCGCGGTTCTGGAAAAAGGATTCGTACCAATGGGACCAGATCCGCAGCATCCGTTCTTGGGATGGGCCGTGATCCAGGACGATACGAGTTGCCGGGATGCCGTGAAAATGGTCGAAGACCCGCTGGGCGAACCGTTCTTTTTCCGGCAAAAACGTGTCCGAAAGATGATCCATCCGAGCGAAGTCCTCTTGATGGATACCAAGTTGGCTTTGAAAGCCGCGCAACCGGTCCATGGGGGTCGGTATGGACGGCATTCGCTCAAAGAGGACGTTCATTCCTTGAGGCATTGACGCTCCAGGGCAACCAAGTCGTTGTAGGTTTCGCGTTTGCGGGCCAACATGACCTGGGAGCCGTCCACCAGGATTTCAGCGGCACGGGGGCGGGAATTATACTGAGAAGACATGGTGAAACCGTAAGCCCCGGCGGAAAAGATCGCCAGCAGCTCACCAGAACGTACTTCGGGCAGATCTCGATCCCGGGCCAGAAAATCACCTGATTCGCAGATGGGCCCGACCACGTCCACGTTCCGTGTCGACCGACCTTGGGGCCTGACCTCGGCAATGGTGTGATGGGACTGGTACAGGGACGGGCGGACCAAGTCGTTCATGGCGGCGTCCACGATTACGAAGTGCTTGGTTTCCGTGGATTTGGTGTACACGACTTCCGTGACCAGAATGCCCGTGTTCCCGGCGATGACCCGACCCGGTTCGAGAATCAGGGTGACGTCCATGTCCTGAAGTTCCCGGACCAGGATCTGGCCGAAATCCTTGGGGTGCGGCGGCTCTTCCTGATCATAGGTGATGCCCAGGCCGCCGCCCAGATCCAGAAAGCGAACATCCACGCCCATTGTTTTGAGTTTTTGATTGAAGTCCTTGATCCGGTGCAGGGCTTCCAGGAACGGGTCGATGGAGGTGAGCTGGGAGCCGATGTGGCAGTCGATGCCCACGGGCTCGATGCCTGGAAGCTTGAGGGCCAGTTCGTAGCCTTCCAGTGACTGTTTGATGTCCAGACCGAACTTGTTGTTTTTCATTCCCGTGGAAATGTAGGGATGGGTCTTGGGGTCCACATCCGGATTGATGCGCAGGCTGATCCGGGCAACCTTGTCCAGTTCCAGGGCAATATCGTTGATCCGTCGCAGTTCGTCCATGGATTCCACGTTGAACATCAGGATGTCGGCCAGCAGGGCTTCCCGGATTTCCTCGGCTCGTTTACCCACTCCGGAATATACAATCTTGCGTGCCGGAACCCCGGCGGCAAGAGCCCGGAACAGTTCGCCTCCGGAAACGATGTCCATGCCCGCGCCCAGTTCGCTGAGCAGACGCAGTACGCACAGGTTGGAATTGGCCTTGACCGAATAGCACGTCATATGAGGCAGGTCGGCGAAGGCCGAATCAAAGGCTTGGAAATGACGCCTAAAGGTAGCCGTGGAATAAACGTACAGCGGAGTGCCGTACTCGGCGGCCAGATCCCGGACCGCCACGTCTTCGGCGTACAGCTCGCCATCGCGATATGTGAAGTGATGCATGGGTTTGAGTCTCCTTCAGTTGGGTTCCTGTCTTGTCCGCTCTCCGCCTTCCAAGCGTTCCTTCCATTGCTGGAGCAAGGTCAAGGCCTGCATGGGGCTGAGGTGCGACGGGTTCAATTGGCGTAAGTGGTTCAGTACTTCGGTCTCCTCCCGGTTGTCACGGTCGGCGGGGGGGATTCCCAGGCCGGGCAGAGGCTCGCGGGTGGAGTTTCGTCGCTTAGGCCTGGACGATGGGAGCCCTGTTCGTGGGTGTTTCGCGGCGTCCAGGTCCTCCAGGATTTCCTTGGCACGGGCCACGACTCCGCGCGGCAGGCCTGCCAGTTTGGCCACTTCGATGCCGTAGCTGCGGTCAGAAGGACCGGGGACAAGTCGGCGTAGAAAAATGATATCGCCTTTCCACTCCTTGACCGCGATGTTGTAGTTGCGCACCCCGGGTAGCCGGCCTTCCAGGGAGGTCAGCTCATGATAATGGGTAGCGAACAGGGTCCGCACCGAACCTCTGGATTGTTTCATCCCCTGGCCGGAGAGTTCCTCCACCACGGCCCAGGCCAGGGCCAGGCCGTCGTAGGTGCTGGTTCCCCGGCCGATTTCATCCAGGATGACCAGACTGCGCTGGGTGGCTTGGCGCAGGATGCGCGCCGTCTCGATCATCTCCACCATAAAGGTGCTTTGCCCAAGACTCAAGTTGTCCGAAGCCCCTACCCGGGTGAATATCCGGTCCGTGAGGCCGATGGTCGCCTGAGCCGCCGGGACGAAGGAGCCGATCTGGGCCAGGATGCAGATCAACGCGGTCTGGCGCAGCACCGTGGACTTGCCGCCCATGTTCGGGCCGGTGATGATCAGTACCCGGCGCTGGTCGTCCAGGTGCACGTCGTTGGGGATGTAGTCCGCGCTGCCCTGGCAGGCCTCGATGCCTGGATGGCGTCCGCTGATGATGGAAATGTTCAGATCCGTGGCAATGTCGGGGCGGGACCAGGACCACTTCCTGGCCGCCTCGGCCAAGGCCAGCCAGACGTCCAGGCGGGCCACGGTCTCGGCCATGCGCATCACCCGTGAACGGAATTGGTCTACCTTGTCACGCAGTTCCTGAAACAGTTTGTGCTCCAGAATCTTGCGCCGATCCGAGGCTCCTAGCAGGCGATCTTCCAGTTCCTTGAGCTCTTCGGTGACGAAGCGTTCGCTGGAGACCAGGGACTGCCGCCGCTGGAATCGCTCGGGCAGTTCCCTGGTCTGGGATCTGGGCAGCTCGAAATAATACCCGAACACCCGGTTATAGCCCATCTTCAGCTTCGGCTGGCCGGTCAACTCCTGTTCCCGGGCCAACATCTCCCGCAAGGTATCCTGCCCGTGCTCCACCAAGTCCAGTAGCGCGTCCAAATCCTGGTCGTATCCAGAGCGGAAAATGCCGCCGTCCGTGATCAGCAAGGGAGGGGTGTCTACCAGGGCCCGCTGGAGCAGGTCGGTCAGGTCGTTCAGATCATCCCAGGAACGCAGATGCTCCTGGAGCAGGATGGGCGGCGAGTTGTCGTCAGAAGCCGGGGAAGCGGGAGTACCGTTCTCCGACGTATCATTATATTGCTCGCCGTAGGTTTGAAGCAGGTTTCCGAGGGTCTCCCGGAGTCCGGGCAAACGGGCCACGCCTTGACGCAGAGCCGCGAAATCCCGAGGTGAGGTCCGGTTCATGGAAATCCGGGTGGAGATTCGTTCCAGGTCCGTGGTGGTGGACAACCGTTGGGCAAGCTCGGACCGGGATGCATCGTTTTCCAGTAGCGCGGCGACCACGGCCTGGTTTTGGAGGATCGGCTCCGGGTCCTTCCAGGGGTAATGCAGTCGGGACTCCAGCAGGCGGCCGCCCATGGGCGTCAGGGTCTGGTCCAGGACGTGGCGTAGGGTGCCCGGGCCGCGTCCGCCGTCCAGGCGGCGAAAAATTTCCAGGTTGCGCAGGGTGACTTCGTCCAGAAGCAGAAAATCGCCGGGCTGGATGACTTGGATCGACTGGAGGTGGTTCGGGTCGCGCTTCTGGGTCTGCTTCAGGTAGGCCAGTAGGGCCCCGAAGGCCTGGATGAGTTGGGGCTTGTTCTCCAGATCCAGGACGTGCGGATCGGCCACGCCCTGGGTGCGCAGGATCCGTTCCCTGGCCTGTCCGAACTCGAAGAACCCGCGCACGGGCAGCGGGGTGATCCGGGCGGCGACGTCCCCGGCCTGGACCGGAGGGCGGAGATGCTCGGGCAGCAGAAGTTCCCGGGGCTGAAGTTTGTTTACCCAGGACCAGAGCGGCATCTGGCCGCGTATCCGGATGCCCCGGCATTCCCCGGTGGACACGTCCACCCAGGCCAGTCCGCCGAAATCCGCCTGAGCGTCCCAGAACAGAGCGGCCAGAAAATGGTGTTCCTTGGCCTCCAGTCCGGCATCCTCCACCAGGGTACCCGGCGTCAGAACCCGTGTCACGGCTCGCTTGACCAACCCCTTGGCCTCGCGAGGGTCCTCGACCTGGTCGCAGATGGCCACCTTGATGCCCTTGTCCAGGAGCTGGGTCAGATAGGATTCGCAGGCGTGATAGGGCACCCCGCACATGGGTACGGGATTTTCGGCGTTGGGGTTGCGGCTGGTCAGGGTGATCTGCAGCTCACGGGCCGCGGTTTCGGCGTCTTCGAAAAACAGTTCGTAGAAGTCGCCCATGCGGAAAAAAAGCAACGCGTCCGGATGAGCGGCCTTGATGCCCAGATACTGCTCCAGCATGGGCGTCAATTTTGGCGGGGTTGAATCACTCATTCAAATTGCGGCGAAAGGTGATGGAATGCCAGGAACCGCAGCGGGGACAGATGAAAAAGATTGATTCCCGCTTAAGACCGCACTGACGGCAGGAAAAGCGTTTGACTTCACGAGCCCGTGAAATGAAGAATTCCAATTGTACGTCCAGAGTCTGGGGCAGGTCGTGGCGCTCTTTGGCCAGGTTCAAAATTTCCAGGCGAGCCAGCCAGAAATTCGGCTCCAGGATCAGACAGCGCTCGAACCAAGCCAGGGCATCCTGTACATGGCCTTGATTCAGCAGCAACAGGCCTCCGTAATACTGGAGGAGCATATCCTGGGGGTAGCCGGAAAGCACGGCCAGAGCGGCGTCCAGGTCCGGGGTGGAAGGAGAGGAGTTACCGGAACGGTTGTTGGTACTTGCGGTGCTCAGAAGTCCTTCGAGCAACATGAATCGCATCTGTTCCGGAACCAGGGCCATTGCGAGTTCCAGGATCTTGGCCGGCTTGGTTTTCTCCTGCCCGCCCCAGGCACGTTGCAGTTTTTCCAACCAAGCCTCCATGCATCCCGAATAAACCTTCAGGGCCCGGTCCAGCCATTTTCCGGCCTGGGAGCGCTTGGGGTCGTCCCGACATTCTTTCTGGGCCTGCCGAACCAGGTAATGGGCTTCGGCGATGGAGTTGCCCAACTCCTGGTAATACTTGGCCGCTTGGACGTATTCCTCGGATTCGGCGCTGAGTTTGGCCAGCTCCAGGGTGATGGCCGGATTGTTGCCGGCGATCTTACGGGCCTGGCGCAAGGCGTCGAAGGCCCGGTCCACGAACCCGCCGCGCTTGTAGTCCCGGCCCAGCTCATAATATGCCCGGGCTTTGAATTCCTGATGCAGACCGGGGCGCAGGATCAGGTTCTGGCGGATATGTACGGCCCGCTCGATCTCCCCCTGGGAGCGATACAAATTGCCCAAAGCCAGATAGATTTCCACGGCGTCCGGATTGTTCTTGACCACCCGGCTCAACTCGTTGATGGCCGCGAAGGTGTCCTCGGAGGGAGGCAACAGCCCGTCCATGTGGGTTTCATTGGGAAAATGATCCAGGCCCTGGGACCTGGAGGAAAAAACCGTTTTTATCCAATCCCGCATCACTTCAGCTCAATGGTTAAAATGGTGAAATGGATGGTGCTCGGGTGAGCGTGTTTCAGGCAGATATTCGACATTCAAACAAGAGCGCCATGTCGTGTCAATGCATAACAATAGCATAAGAACAATGCCGGGAATGATTACGGTTTGTCCCGAAAAAGGAAACACCACCGAGTTCACGTGCGACTCCCGATATGCCGGGACTCGCTTTCGTGAACTCGATGGCGATCGCCAACGCGCCAAGAAGAGGCGCGACGGGGAACAATGAGCTATGCCGCGCTTTCTTCGCGTTTCTTCTCGGAATAGGGCTGCGTCGACTCGTCAGAATAGGACGTGTTTTCGGTCTTGGATGCGCTGGAAGGATAGACTTCCTCTTCCAATGGCAGGTTGCGCAGGGAGGTCACTTCCTGCTCCAGGGCTGCCAGCTTGGCCTTGGAGGACTTCAACTCATGGGCAAGCCGGATTTTTTCCGCCAGGAAGTAACTCATGCTGAAAACCGAGCCGACCACGAAGCTCACCAGGACGATCAGGTAGAAAGGCAATTCGCGGGAAACGAAGCTCAGGTCGAACAGTTCCAACTTGAGAACGAGTTCGTTGGAAAGCATTTCGTTGTTCTGGATGAAGAACACCATGGAAACGAAGAAAAACAGCGTCAGCAGCAAGACCTTCAAGTAGCGCATACAGCCTCTCCTTGTGCGGGGTTAGAGGGTGAGGGAGAAGGAAGAAACAGTGGAGCCAATTTCGCGTGCGTCGCCGAGAGGTGCTCGGAAACGACGCGGGTCTGGCCGCAAACCGTCATAAATGAGGTGTCTCCGTGCCAGCGCGGGACGATGTGCATGTGCAGATGGTCCTGAATGCCGGCACCGGCGACATTTCCCAAATTCAAGCCAATATTGAAACCGTCCGGCCCAAGCGCCTCCCGGAGAACCCGGACGGAGCGTTGCAGCAAAGCCGTCATTTCATCGGCCTCCGCTTTGTCCAGATCCGTCAAGTCCGGAACATGGCGGTAGGGAGCCACCATCAGGTGGCCGTTGGTGTAGGGATACCTGTTCATGACCACAAAGCAAAGCCTTCCGCGAACTAGAACCAGTTGGTCGTGATCTCGCTCGGTGGACTCCGGAAGACAAAAAATGCAGTTGTCCGCCTTGGGACCAAGAACATACTCCATTCTCCAGGGGGCGAAAAGGGTGTCCATTGGGGGGGGCAGGGGTTACAAAATCTGGCTCAAAAATTTCTTTAATCGGGGATGCTCGGGGCGTTCGAAAAAGTGGTCCGGCGTGCCGATTTCCACGATTTCTCCCTGGTCCATGAATACAATCCGGTCCGCCACCTCACGGGCAAATCCCATCTCATGGGTGACCACGGCCATGGTCATGCCTTCCTTGGCCAGGGTGACCATGACGTCCAGCACCTCTCCGATCATTTCCGGGTCCAGGGCGGAGGTTGGCTCGTCAAAGAGCATAATCTTGGGGTTCATGGCCAGGGCCCGGGCAATGGCCACCCGTTGCTTCTGGCCGCCGGAGAGCTTGACCGGATAGACCGCGGACTTCTCGTCGATGCCCACCTTTTTCAACAGGGCCATGGCCCGTTCTTCGGCCTGGGCGCGGGGAACGTTCTTCAGCTTGATGGGGGCCATGGTCAGGTTTTCCAGCACCGTCTTATGCGGAAAGAGGTTGAAGCTCTGAAAGACCATGCCCATTTCCATGCGCAGAACGTTGATGTCGTTGCTCGGGTCGTTGACGTCCTTGCCGCCTACGGTGATGGTGCCCCGGTCAATGGTTTCCAAACGATTGATGGCCCGCAGGAGAGTACTTTTTCCGGATCCGCTGGGCCCGATGATCACCACTTTCTCCCCGGAATGGATATCCAGAGACACGTCGCTCAGGGCCTTGAGGTCGCCAAAGAATTTGGAAGCATTCCGGATGCTGATGATTTTTTCAGCGGCGCTCATAATAATTCAACCTTTCTTCCATGGTGCTCACGATTTTGGACAGGAGCAGGGTGATCACCAGATAAACCAGGGCGACCATGGTGTACGTTTCGAAGTAATTGAACGTCACGCTGGCGAATTCACGGCCGCGGCGCAGGATATCCGACACCGCCAGGATGGAGACCAGGGAGCTGTCCTTGAGCAGGGCGATGAATTCGTTGCCAACGGGCGGTAAAATGGTCCGCCAAGCCTGGGGCAGAATGACGTAGAACATGGTCTGGGCGCGGTTGAAGCCCAGGGAGCGGGCCGCTTCAGTCTGGCCGTGGTCGATGGACTGGATTCCGGCCCGGAAGACTTCGCCCATGTAAGCCCCGTAGCAGATGCCCATGGCGATCACCGCGGCCACCAGGGGGGGCATGTTCTTGAGGAAGATGAACAGGGCGTTGGAGTCCGGAAGGTTGGCAAAGACCTGACCCAGAGCGAAATAGATGTAGAAGAGTTGGACCAACAGTGGGATGCCGCGTACCACTTCAACATAGGTGGAAGCGATCAGGTTGATGACCCTGTTCTTGGAAATCCGGCCCAGACCTGTGAACAAGCCCAGAACCAAAGCCAGGAGAATGGACAGGATGGTAACCTGAAAGGTGACCACGATCCCGTCCGGGAGAAATTTGAGCACACGCCAATATGGATCAGGTCGAGAGATGCACAGGTAGGCAATGATGCCCAGAGCACCGATCAGGGCAATCCACCAGGCGTTGAAGAGTCCCTGGTCCTGCTTGCGAGGCAGGGCCGCTCCGTCTCCCACGTCAATGACGACTTTTTTTTCGGCCATCGTTTACCTTTGGCGTCGATTGAGGATTCGAAAAGGCTGAAGCCCCTTCATGCCGGATGCGGTCAGCTTCCGGCATGAAGGGGGAGGTGATCATCAGGAAATTGGGTTATTCCCCGCCGAACCATTTCTTGAAGATCTGATCGTATTCTCCGCTGGCCTTGACCGCGGCCAAGGCGCTGTTGATCAGTTCCAAGGTTTCCGTATCTCCCTTTTTCACGGCAAAGCCCAAGTACTCCGGCTCGTCCGGCTCGATCAAAAAGGCCAGGGTCAGGTTCTTTGAGAATTCCGGGTGGGTCAGGGCGTAGTCCGCGGCCACGGCGTCGTCGGCGATCACGGCGTCCAGGCGGCCGTTAGCCAGGTCGGTGATGGCCAAACCCACTTCGTCATAGCTCTTGGCGTTGTTTCCGGCAATGCGCATGGCGGCGAAGTAGCCTGTGGTCCCGATCTGCGCGCCGAGGGTCTTGCCTGCCAGGTCGGCCTCGGACTTGATCTCCGAGCTGGCCTGGACCACGACGCCCTGCTTGACTTCAAAATAAGGATCGGAAAAATCCATGGCGTTCTTGCGTTCCTCAGTGATGGACACCGAAGAGGAGATGGCGTTGTAGCGCCCGGCGGCCAGTCCCGCGAAAATGCCGTCCCAAGCCGTGTTCTGGATCACGGCCTCGAATCCTCCGGCCTTGGCCATGGCATTGACCAGATCCGGTCCGAATCCGACGCATTCGCGATCCTCGCTGATCATTTCCATGGGTGGCCACGTGCAGTCGGACGCGAAGGTGATCGTGCGCTGCGCCCAGGCCGTGGACGTCATCGCCGCCAACAGCAGTCCCGTCAGAAGAAAACGCTTCAACATGCTCAAAACCTCCATTCGTTTGCGTTGAGATGAATATCATGTGGAGAGAAACATCATCTTCCACACCGTGTGCCTCTAAAGAGTTGGCACCGTCAGGTCAAGAACCTGGACGGAAATGAGGCGGGTTCGCGAAGCCCTGGGTGAGTTTGATTTTGTTTTAGGCTGGAGTTGCGAAGCTTCCCGGCCCTGGGTAGTTTATGCTTGTTTGAGCGGGCTCAGCTTTCTATACACTTTTAAGAATGGAGGAAGTATGTCTCAGATTAATCGAGCGACCACTGCGAGTCGGTGGTTCATGGGCATGGTGGTCTTTTGGGCGGTTTCCCTAACCGGCACGGCATTCGCCGCTGCTTCGTATGACGAAACATTAGAAACCTTTTATGCGTTGCTGGCTGAAGGCAAAGCATCTGAAGCGATTACCGGCTTGATAGCAACAAATCCAAATTGGTATGCGACAGGAGAGGGACTTGAGGAGACCACTTCCAAACTGGCTCTGTTGCCGGAAACATTTGGTGCATACACCGGTCGAGAACGCATTGGGCTTTACGAATACAGCAGCCGAATCCATGTCCTCACATACCTTATGTACAACGCGGAAGCAGCCCTGCGGATGGAATTCATTTTCTACAAGCCGGAAGGTGATTGGAAAATCATTAACTTCAACTTCGGAGAGGTCTCTTCCGAAGAGCTGATCGAAAATGCCAGGGCAGGGGTTTTTCTTGGCATTACGGACAAATGACCTAAGCCTGTTCTCACCTGCCTGCAGCCACCGCGCGCAATCCCAGCCAGGCCCGGCGGCACATGCTTTTGACGACTTGCCGGGGATGGAAGGAGACCGGGCTGAGGCATTCCGGGGGATGGAAGGCGGAGAGGTCCAATTCCTCCAGGGAGAGCAGAGGAGTGGTGATCTGGTCTGAATGGTGGCCGGGCAGATTTTTGCGGCGGGCCTCACGCCAGAGAGGGATCTGCTCCGGATGCAGGCCCAGGGCCGTATAGATGGCTGTATCCAGGGCCACGGGGTTGTCCGAGGCGGCCAGCAGGCCCAGGTGGCAAGGCTCCCCGCTGGCCGGTCCGGAGACATGCATGGCCGTGACCGCGTCCAGCAGGGAGATGGTAGGCGGCAGGTGAGGCTGAAGGTCCAGGATCAGCGCGGCCAAGTCGTCGCCCTGACCATGGCGCATGTGGGCCAGGGCCTTGCGCACCCCGCAGACGCACCCGAACAGATTCTTGACCGCGGCGGTGATGAACATTTGGGAATGGGCCTTGAGCCGGGGCAGGTTGAGCAGCAGGTCGGCCTCCAGGGCGTGGCGGGAGATGCCCACCTGGAGGCCGCCGGCCAGGCGGATCGAAACCGGTCGGTTCAGATTGCGCACCGGCACGGGCAGGTCGGCCAGAGCCTCGGTCAATCCCGCGGCTCTGGCCACCTGCCCGGCGGTGCCGAAAGCCGGGGAGTCACCCACCTGGACGCGGACGCCGTGATCCAGCAGCAGGACGCACACGGCCCGGACCACCTGAGGATGGGTGCAGGAAAGGTGGGCCCGGCGGGAGGTGACCAGATTGGGCTTGACCAATACCGTGTCTCCGGGGCGAAAGACGCGGCCCAAAGCCTTCCAGCAAGCCTGAATTGACTCGGCCAACCGGTCCGGCTCGTAAGCCGGGCAGCGGGCCAGGGCCACGGGGATTCGCGGCCTCTCCTTGGGGGTGGTTTGTTGCACGTCCGCGGCGGAGCGCGTCGTCACGCCGCGCACTCCGGCAAGAGCCGGGCCAGCAGGCGCTGGTGCTTCAGCTCGTCCTCGGCCAGTTCCAGAAAGACCGGTTCCAGTTCCGTTCCCGCATGGACTCCGGCCAGGTTTTTGTAAAGGTCGTAGGCCGCGATTTCGATCATCAGGGCCAGTTCGGTCACGGACAGGCAAAAGCCGCCGTCCCTGCCGTCGGGACCAGGGCTGTCAAGCCGGGCCACGGCTGCTTCCAGCGATTCTCCGCCCTCAAGTATGTCTCCGGTCAATTCGTCAAAGCAGGTTTCAAAATCCCTCCGGGCATAGTCCGCGTCTGCGTGTTGCAGGCGATGGAAGATCACCCGGGCGTGGGTGCGTTCCACCTTGCCCAGGGTCGCCAAGGTCGCGGCCATTTCCGAGGATTTGGCCTTGCTTTCCGCAACCAGGTAAAATCGCTGGGCGGCTTTTTCCAGTTCCATGGCCTTCAGCAGGGCTTGAGACGTGGTATCAAACGACTCCCGGCCCAGGTCGAACACCTCCAGCCGGGGCATGTCGGTCAGCGCCCGCCCGTCCCAAGCCATGAACCCGCCGATCATATTCACGATGCGAATACCCGCTGGAAGGGCAGCCTGGGCCAGGTTGGCCGCGGCCATGGAGCGGGCCCCGCTTCGGCAGTAAAAAACGAGGTTCGGGGTGGTGCCCAGTTCGTTCAGGTGGGCTTCGATCTCCGGCAGCGGCAGCAGCCGGGCGCCGGGGATATGGCCCTCCTGGTATTCGCCGGGCTGGCGGACGTCTACCAGGGCATAGTCGGCTTCTTTCAGCTTGGCGCTGAACGCGGGGAGTTCCTCGGGGTAGATGGATTCGACGGGCATGGTTTGGTCCTTTGGTTTATGTGAGACAGTGGGGCAAGGTGGGAATTCCCCGTGTGGTTTGAAAACGTAACCGAGAAGCTTGACGTTGTTCAAGGTGGGAGTCGGCCAGAGAGTCGTTTTGAGAGCCGATCAGTCCAAGCTTGCAAGAGCCTTTGGAAAAGGACGCTACACGGCCATTCCTTGCTTCCATCGGCCAAGCGTGGTATTTTGATGAAATATGTTCGACATAGCATCTTTCATCCGCGAGCTGGCAATTATGGCCGTGCCGGTACTCATTGCCATAACCTGTCATGAAGCGGCCCACGGCTACGCGGCATGGCGCCTGGGCGACCCCACCGCCAAACATGCCGGAAGGCTCACCCTCAATCCCATCCGCCACGTCGATCCCGTGGGCACGATACTCTTTCCGCTCATTCTCGTTCTCATCAAAAGCCCGTTTCTTTTCGGCTGGGCCAAGCCTGTTCCGGTGGATCCCCGCTATTTCCAGAATCCGGTCAAGGGAATGATGCTGGTCTCCCTGGCTGGTCCGGGTACCAACTTCGCTCTGGCATTGGGCTTCGCTTTCCTGTTCCACGCCCTGATTTTCCTGGCCATGATGCTTGGCGGGGCCGGGATGAGCGTGATCGAGCCGCTGGCTCTGATGGCCCAGTACGGGGTACTCGTCAATCTGATTCTGGGGATTTTCAACCTGCTCCCCATCCCGCCCTTGGACGGAGCAAAGATCCTGGCCGGATTTTTGCCCGCCAGCGGCGTTCGCATGATCTACAGTTTCGAGAGATACGGCTTTGTCGTAATTATCTTGCTGCTGATGACCGGCGTACTGCAAAGTGTTCTGTTGCCGATGGTCAGATTTTTTACCAATATTCTGCTTTGATCGATCCATTTGAGCAGTTGGTCGGGTTTTTAAGACTGTTTTAACCACTTATTATCGAGGAAGATCGGTTTCATGTCCACGACCCCGCAACGCATTGTTTCCGGAATGCGGCCCACCGGGCCGCTGCATTTGGGCCATTACTTCGGCGTACTCGTCAACTGGATCGCCCTGCAGGAAGAGTACGAGTGCTTTTTCTTCGTGGCCGACTGGCACGCCTTGACCAGCGAGTACGCCAGTCCGGAAAGGATCAGACAGTTCGTGCCCGAGCTGGTTATGGACTGGGTGGCCGCGGGGCTGGACCCGGAAAAATGCACGATGTTCCTGCAGTCCCAGATCAAGGAGCATGCCGAGCTGCAACTCCTGCTGTCCATGATTACCCCTCTGGGCTGGCTGGAGCGCAACCCCACCTACAAGGAAGTGAAGGGGGAGCTTGAAGGCTCCAAGGACTTGAGCACCTACGGCTTTTTGGGCTACCCGGTGCTCATGGCCTCGGACATCTTGATCTACCGCCCGCAGCTCGTACCAGTAGGCCAGGACCAATTGCCCCACCTGGAGCTGACACGGGAAATCGCCCGGCGCTTCAACTTCCTTTATACTCCGCTCTTTCCGGAGCCCCAGGCCAAGCTGACCGAGGCCCAGAAACTCCCCGGCCTGGACGGCAGGAAGATGAGCAAAAGCTACGGCAACGCCATCCATCTTTCGGAATCCATGGAGCAGGTGACGCCGAAAATCATGAGCATGCTCACGGACACGAACAGGATGCGCAAAAAAGATCCCGGCAACCCGGACCAATGCAATATGTTTCCCTATCATGTGTTGATGACGGATGCCGCTCAGCGTTCCGAGATCGTCTCCGGCTGCACCCAGGCCACATTGGGATGCGTGGACTGCAAAAAGATGCTTTTACAGAGCCTTGGAGAGTTTTTGGAGCCCATGCGGGAACGGCGGGCCGCTTTGGAAGCTCAACCGTCACGGGTTTGGGAGATGCTGGAGGCCGGCAATCGCAAGGCCCACGAACAGGCCCTGGAAACGCTGACCCTTGCCCGGGAGCGGGTCAACCTGGAATACAAGGAATTGGCCGCCCTGCGGGCCTGAGACACGGGCCTTTTTCGGGTGCTTTTTCGTGATGCCGGGAATATGGAGCCGATATGAAGCACGTCAAAATCCTGTTTTTCCTTTTGTTCTGCGGGGCCATAGCCCTGGGCGCGGTGCAGAACGCGGAAACCCTGTCCCCGGTGTTGCCCATGGTGATCCATTGGCCGGGGTTGCTGTCCGTCGAGTTCGGTCTCCCCACCTTTGTCCTGATCTCGATCCTTTTCGCGATAGGGGTGGTGTTGACCAGTTTGACTTATCTGGGCGAACATTTTCGCTTAAAACGCTCAGTGGCTGAAACAAAACAAAATATCGCCGACCTAGAGCGTGAGCTTCTTCCCGAACCCGAACCAGAGCCAGATACGGAATCCCAAGCTGTATCTCAAGCCGAGTTCAAGACGGAATCCGACTCGACGTTCGAAACCTCCGAACCGGAAGAGCAACGGGAAGACTCGTCGGCTGCATGGCTGCGAGGGGCTGTTGCCGCAGAAATTTCATCCACGGAAACTTCCACGCTAACCTTTCAGAACCCCACGGAGTCCACGATGGAAAAGACAACCGCATCGGAATCGGAAAATAAGGTCCTTGCCGAGAATACGGGACAGGCCGCTACTAACAATACCACAGATCCTTCCCCTGAAAATCAAGAAAAAACTCCTGAATCCCCCTCCCATCCTCAAGCATCCGATACATCAGACTCTTCCCAAACTGTTTTGGAATCGATCTCGGAATCTCTCGATAAACAATCTGCCAAATCTTCCCGATCCGACAACGCATCTGAAAACCGATCGGAATTTAAGGAGGACGAAGTCCTGGAACGCCCCTCCGGTCCAGGATGGGGGGCCGTTTTGTTCCTCTCCGCCGCTTTGGCCCTTGTCGTAAGCAGCGGGGTCTACATCGTTCTCAACAATCAAGTCAGCAAGATGGCCGAGCAACTCGGCGACCTGCACATTCAAAGCGGTCATATGGCCTCGACTCAGGAAGAGATGGGGCGGGTATGGGAACGGGAACGAGTGTCGGTTCGCGATGAAATCGAATCTCTGGGGCAAGGCCAGAAGCAATTGGGTGCCGGGATAGAGAGCCTGGAAGAGCAGATGTTGGCCTTGCAGGCCCTGCCGGAGATCATGCGCAAGCAGCTTGTGGCCGGATTCCTTCGAGACACGGCGGGTAAGACCGCGTTTTTAGGATCTCAGGTGGAGACTGAGGAACAGCGTGAGACCTTGGAACGGGTTGAGGAGATGCTCCAATCCTTGGCCAAGGAGCTTGAAAACGCTGAAAAAGGCCGGTAACTCACTGATCGGGACTTTTTTTCGCGTCCAAGCCGGTATTGCAACGGATCGCCGCCAGATCGCGGCTGGAGACAGGGCGTATGCAAACCGGGTTTCGTCCAAGCTCTTGTCTCCGAAGACATCTAAAGGGGGATGAATCAACGTGTCGAAGCAGAAAACAAGTAAAACCAGCTCCAGTAAATCCAGCGCAAGTTCCAGTTCCGGTTCAAAGCTGACCAAGGCTGAACTTGAAGCCATCGCTCTCGAATTTCGCGAGGAGTTGAAAAAGGTCACCGAAGGGCAGAAATCTTTTCAGGACTCCAACGGGAAGGAACTCGAAGCCTTGAAGACGGGACTGGGGCGCTTGGAGCAAAGCCTCGCGGATTTCGGCTCCCGGTGGAACATCAACGAGAAACAGCTTCAGACCGTCGGAGAGATGGCCGCGTTGGCCCAACAGCGTCTGGACAAGGAACTCGCGGCACAGGGAGATCGTCCTTGGGAGAAGACCGGCGAGAAGCTGCAAAGTGTTCTGGAAGCGAACGCTCAGAAAATTGATGCTCTGGAAAAAGGCTTACGAAAGGATATCGTCGACTTGAAGAAGACGATTCAGGAAGCCGCGCAACGGGTGACCGACCTGGAAAGCCGGATGGCCGAGCACGCCGCCAATCTCCCCGCGGATCGGGAGCAGGACATCATTGATCTGGGTAGTCGTTTGGATGGTCGCCTGAATGCTCTGGAAAACGCCCTGCGAGAGAACACCGCGACCGGGGAAGAGCGCTTGGCCGCCTTGGAAAAGGAACGCATCGCCATGACCGAAAAGCTTGAAGAGATGCGGGAAGCCGTTCTCATCCCGACTCCGGCGCCGAAAGCTTCCTCCGCACCCGTCGAGAAGTCCTCATCTCCCGCCATGGTCGTGGCCCAACCTGAAAAAGCCGTTCAAGACTGGCTGCATCAAGCCCGTCTGTTGTGGAACGGTCAGCGGTACACCAATCCCCAGGCGGCCGCGGACTACCTGACCCGGGCACTGGAGATCGCTCCGGAGAATCCCGAACTGCTCAATGAACGCGGCTTGGCTCTGGCCGATGCAGGTTTTCCAGATAAAGCCGTGGCGGACTTCTCCAAGGCCATCCTCCAGGATGCAAGTCTGGCCTCATCGTTCCACAATCGCGGCCTGCTGTACATGAAGATGGACAAGCGCGACCTAGCCTGCCGGGATTTTCGTTCCGCCGCGGCCCTGGGAGATTCCCGTGCCCTGCGCATGGCCCAAGAAACCGGATACTGCGGTGGTTCCGTCTTCAAAAAGCTGTTTCGCGGCGTGATTGATTAATCAAGCTTCCGGTGGACGCCGTTTCGTCATCGCTTTCTGCCCGTCCCTACGGCAGCAAGCGATGACGAATATCAATTCATCCACCAATCCCGGTTGGGCGTCCCGGTCTCTCGGCACGCTCAGCCGGTTTTTTTTTGCACTCCGCGATATTGCCGCCATGGCCCGGAAACCACTGAGCATTGAACCACGGGGATGCTCGGATCACGTAATAAGCCTTTCAACGAAATCCTGCACTGTTTGTGCGGATTGTTGCACAATTGTGCAGTGCTGTTGTGCAGGTTGTTGCGCAAGCGAGAGGTCCTCTTGAGGTGTGTTGGTTTTAATATGTTGGTATTTAATGGCTTTATTTCTTGGTGTGCACTTTGCAATTGATGATTACCTTTTCCGGACGTCTTGAATAAAGCATGTTGGTGCGCTTGCCCATTCTCCCTGAAAGGGAGACGTCGTATAGCCGGTGGTTTCAACCACCGGTAGAAGGATATTACAGGGTGTGAGTCCTGAAGGGACGACATTTCATGCCGAAAAGGAAAGATAATGTCGTCCCTTTAGGACTCAAGCTAATTATGTGCCGCACCCCGGTGGTTGAAACCACCGGCTATACGATGTCATCCCTTCGGGATTGCAGAAATCTATTTGGAAATATTGTAGCGCAATATTGCGTATTTCATCAGTTTTCAGGCCTGAAACAATGATATCCCCGCTGCTTCATCGGGCGTTGAAAATAAGAAATCCGTCGAAATCTTCAACCTTTGCTTGAACAACCACGGAGCATGACCATGTCTCAACGTCCGCGGCGGGTGGTTTTGCCGCTTGTTTTGCTGATCCTTCTCGCCGGTTTGGGCTGGATGACTTACCAGGTGCTGCAACCCGATCCCCAACAACCGGGAACCGGAAGGCCCGCCGGAAGTCCGTCAGTCGCTGTCCATGCCGCGCCCGTGGAGGTTGGAGTTGTCCGTGATATCCGAACCTTTTCCGGCACCTTGACGCCCCGTGCGCAATTCGACGTCGCTCCGAAGATTTCAGGTCGAGTGGAAAAATTGTTCGTGGACGTGGGCGACCCGGTTCGGCGCGGCCAGCTTGTCGCTCAATTGGAGGACGCGGAATTCGTCCAACAGATGGAACAGACCCGGGCAGAGTTGGCCGTGGCCCGTGCCAACCTGGAGGAGGCCCGCAGCGAACTGGACATTGCGGAAAAGGAGTTTGTCCGGATCGAGTCTCTCCGGGGACAAATGGTCGCTTCCCAAGCCGAGTTGGATCTTTCTCAGTCCCGATATCTCGCTCAGCAGTCCCGATTGCGCGTGGCCGAGGCTCAGGTCGAACAACGCCAAGCCGCGTTGCGGGCCGCCGAAGTCCGGTTGAGTTACGCCCGGATAGAGGCCGCCTGGCCTGAGAACGGCGAGCAGAACCTTCGGATCGTGGGAGAGCGATTCGTGGATGAAGGAACGACATTGTCCGCAAATTCTCCCATGCTCAGCGTTCTGGACATCAGCGCGGTGCGGGCGATTTTTCATGTCACGGAACGGGACTATGCCCGGATTCGGGTCGGACAACAGGCCTTTGTGACCGTGGACGCCTTGCCCGATCATTCCTTCGAGGGGCATGTCGCCCGGATCGCCCCCATTTTTCGGGAGGCTTCCCGGCAAGCCCGTGTCGAACTGGAACTGCCCAACCCCGAAGGACTGATGAAGCCGGGCATGTTCGTTCGGGCGCGGTTGGAGTTGTCCCGAGCTGAGAACGCCGTGTTGGTCCCTTCCGCGGCCTTGGTCCGGCGCGACGGGCGTCAGGGCGTCTTCGTGATCCAGGAAGACGACACGGCCCGGTTGATTGCCGTGCGGGTCGGCATTTCCGAGGAAGGCATGTCCCAGATCCTGGAACCCGAGGACCTCTCTGGCGATGTGGTCACTCTGGGGCAGCATCTCCTGGAAGACGGCTCCACGGTGCGCATCGTCACCGACAACTAACATCACCCACGCCCCATGCACATCACCCAACAAAGCGTCTCCCGCCCTATTTTCACCATCATGGTCGTCCTGATCGTGGTGATTCTGGGCGGGGTGTCCCTGTCCCGGCTACCCATCGATCTGATGCCGGAATTGACCTATCCCACCTTAACCGTGGTGACGTCTTACGAGAACGCCAGTCCCGAAGAAATGGAAGAGCTGGTCACCCGGCTGGTGGAGGAAGCCGTGGCCGCGGTTCCGGGAGTGGAAGAAATAACCTCGGTCTCTTCCGAGGGCCGAAGCTCCGTGCGGGTGTCCTTTTCTTGGGGCACGAATCTGGACGCGGCGTCCAACGACATTCGCGATCGGCTGGATCGGATCGCCGGTCGGCTTCCCGACGCAGCTGATCGTCCGCAATTGTTCAAGTTCGACGCGGCCCAGTTTCCGATTCTGATCCTTGGAGCATCCAGCCGACTGGACCCAGTGGAAATGCGTCTGGTGATCGACAACCAGGTCAAACAGCGCATCGAACGGATTCCCGGCGTGGCCGCCCTGGACATTTGGGGAGGGCTGGAGCGGGAAATCCAGGTCAACGTCGATCCGGACCGCGTCCGCGCCCTGGGGCTCTCCCTGGATCAGATCGTCCAGGCCGTGCGCGAAGCCAATATCAACGTCCCCGCCGGGACCATCGACCAGGGCCGATTCGAGGTCACCCTGCGTACTCCCGGAGAATTCACCAGCCTGGAGGAAATTCGCTCCACCGTGGTCGCCATCCGGGACGGGGCACCCATCTATCTTGGTCAATTGGCCGAGGTCGCGGACGGGCACCAGCGCCAGACCAGAATCATCCGCATCAACGGCGAACCCGGAGTCCGCTTGGCCGTGCGCAAGCAGGCCGGGACGAACACCGTGCAGGTGGCCCAGACCGTGCTTCGGGAGTTGGAACGGATCAACGCGGACTTTCCCCAGGTCCAAATAACCTCGATTATCGACACCTCCAAGTACATCCAGCAGTCCATCACGAATGTCGGCCGGTCCATTCTGTTCGGCGGGACCCTGGCCGTGCTGGTCCTGCTCTTTTTTCTGCGTAATATTCGCAGCACTTTGGTCATCGCCACGGGCATCCCCATCTCCATCATCGCCACCTTTACCCTGATCTACTTCGGCGGATTCACCCTGAACTTGATGACCCTGGGCGGATTGGCCCTGGGGGTTGGGATGATGGTGGACAACGCCATCGTGGTCCTGGAAAATATTTACCGTCTTCGTGAACGGGGCGGCGAAAGTAAGGCCGTTGCTGTTCAGGGGACCAGTCAAGTGGCCGCGGCGGTGACGGCCAGCACCATTACGACGCTGGTGATCTTTCTGCCCATGGTCTTCCTGGAAGGTGTCGCCGGGGTGATGTTCCGTCAGTTGGCCTATGTAGTGGCCTTTGCTTTGATCTGTTCATTGCTGGTGGCCCTGACCGTGGTCCCCATGCTTTCCGCGCGGTTGCTGCAACCCACTGCCGGGACCGCCTCCCCCATCACGGGCGTACGGGGGCGGATGTACGCTCTCAGTGGACGGATGTTTAAAGAACTGGAGGACGCCTACCTGGATTTGCTGCAATGGGTTTTACGTCACCGGATGATCACTCTGGGACTGACCATTGCCGTGTTCATTGGCGCGTTGGCCCTGATCCCGCATCTTGGTTCCGAGTTCATGCCCAGCACGGATGAGGGTGAAGTGCGGGTCAATATTGAAATGGAGGTGGGCACCCGCCTGGAAGTGGTGGACGCCCAGGTCCGAAGGATTGAGGAAATCGTCCGGGATCTGGTGCCCGAGGCCGAAAACATGGTCGTCAATGTTGGCGCCTCGGGCTGGCGGGGGGGAGGCGGGTCCCGGGCTGAAATCCGCATGGCCCTGGTCCCGGCGGCCGAGCGGACCCGAAGCAGCGAGCAGATCGCCGCGGCCCTGCGTCCGGCCTTGAGCGGGATCCCCGGAACCGTGGTCCGCACCCGGGCCGGCCAGGGTTTGTTCATTCTGCGCATGGGCGCTGGGGACGGGGACAGCATGGTCGTGGAGGTGCGCGGCTGGGAGCTGGATCGCCTGGACGCCTTGGCCTCCGAAGTCGCTTCCCGCATGGAGATCGTCACGGGAATCACCGACGTCCGGCTCAGCCGCGAGGCCGGGGTGCGCCAGGAGCTCTTCCGCATCGACCGCACCCGGGCCGCGGACCTGGGCCTGTCCGCCACCAAGATCGCCCGAACCCTGGAAACCGCAATCGCCGGGAGCCGGGCCGCGAACTATCGGGAAGGCGGCTATGAATACCGCATTTTGGTCAAGCTGGCCGAGGCCGAGCGGATGGGTATCGAGGACATCCTGGACATGACCCTGCTCAACGCCGCCGGAGAGCAGGTCATGTTGCGCAACGTCGTGACCGTGGAGAGCGGGCGCGGCCCGATCCAGATCGACCGCAAGGACCAGCAACGAATCACCTCGGTCTCCGCGGCCATCAGTGGACGGGACCTGGGGGCCGTTGCCGCGGACGTGCGCGAGGTGTTGCGGGATATCCCCGTCCCCCGGGACTATGAAATCGTCTTTGCCGGAGATTACGAGGAGCAGCAGGAAGCTTTCGGAGAACTGACCCTGGCCCTGATCCTGGCCCTGATCCTGGTGTACATGGTCATGGCCTGCCTTTACGAATCCCTGCGCGACCCGCTGGTGGTTATGTTCGCCGTGCCCCTGGCCGCTATCGGCGTGGTCCTGATGCTGCTGCTCTCCGGGACCACCCTGAACGTGCAGAGCTTTATCGGCTGCATCATGCTCGGCGGGATCGTGGTCAACAACGCCATCCTCATCGTGGATCAATCCTCGAACCTGCGCAAAAACAAGGGATTCTCACCCATGGACGCCGTCCAGGAAGCCGGACGACGCCGACTGCGCCCGATCCTGATGACCACCCTGACCACGGCCCTGGCCCTGACCCCCCTGGCCCTGGGCTGGGGCGAAGGCGCCGAAGCCCAGGCCCCCATGGCCCGCGTGGTCATCGGCGGCCTGGCTAGCTCCTCCTTGATCACTTTGGTGGTGATTCCGGTGATGTATACGTTGTTTTACGGGGCGAGGAGGCAAGAAGAAGGACCGGGCTTGCCCCGGGCGGTCGTCGAGGCGGAATCGCGGTAACGGACGGAAAGTCGACTTGTCGTTTCGTCTTGAGAAAAACGTTTTTTGGGAGAATCCACGAGATCAAAAAAAGGGCGGCCCTTTTGCGGGCCGCCCTTTTTTCGTGATGATCAGGCCGCGCCCTGATTGATGACGAAGCCTTTGCCGAATCCGCCGGTGGATGCGGAGGTGCCGGCGATTTTGGAGAGGTAGACGTTGCCCAGGTTCTTGATGTGGCCGGCCACGTTATCGAAGTGGCTGAAGTGGGCCTGCTCCTCGTCGATGATCTGCTCGAAGAGCTTCATGCTGATGCTGTCGCCGTTTTCCCGACAGACCAGCAGGAATTGGTTGTAGACGTCCACGGTGTTGTCTTCCAGGCCGGCGTCGAAGGTGAAGATGGTTTCCACGTCCTGGTTCTTTTGGGTTTTGGCCGCGGGGTCCGTGGTGGGCTCGCCGCCCAGTTCCTTGATCCGCTCCGCGAACATTTCGGCGTGGCGCATCTCGTCGATGGCGATGAGCTTCTGGTTGGCGGCCAGCTCGCCGTAGTCCATGTCGTCCAGGGCGTAGTGCTGGTTCATGTACTGGGTAATGGCGTGCAGTTCCATGGCCCGTGCCTTGTTCAGGACCTCGATCACCTTGGCCCTGCGTTCTTCCTTGCTTGCTGAAGGGGTCGCGCTTTCCATAGTGGTTGCTCCTTGGTTGAGAAGTTGGGTTTGTTCGGCGGTCGTCTTCGTCGACTCCCGCATCGTAGTCCCAATGATTTCGAAGTCAATGTGACCGGTCGGATCGCTTGTTCCGGCCCGTTCCGGCTACCTCGCGTTGTTCCAGTTCGGTGACCAGGGAGGCCACGTCCAGGATCAGGGCCAAGGCACCGTTGCCCATGATCGTGGCCCCGGAGAGGCCCCTCATCCCGTTGAACACCCGGCCCAAACCTTTAATCACGGTCTGGAGTTGACCCACGATGCTGTCCACGACCAGACCGACGCGGCGGTTGCCGGCCTGGACCACCACCACCTGTTCGATTTCCGGCCCCGTGGAACCCATGTGGTACCAATTGCGCAACACCAGGCAGGGCAGCAGTTCGCCGCGCACGTCGTAGGCCTTGGCGATGCGCTCGGGCTCGTCGTCCCCGCGCTGAATCTCGACGCACTCCAGGACGTCGGAAAGCGGGATGACGTAATACTCCTCGCCCAGGGTCACCAGCAGGCCCTCGATAATCGCCAGGGTCAGGGGCAGGCCGATGTTGATGGTCGTGCCCTGGCCGGGGCGGCTGTCGATTTCCACCGTACCCTTGAGGGACTCCAGGGAACGCTTGACCACGTCCATGCCTACCCCTCGACCGGAAACCGCGGTGACCTTTTCGGCCGTGGAAAAGCCGGGGGCGAAAATCAGTTGGAGCACGTCGCGGTCCGGGGGGCGTGAGTCCGCTCTGGCCAGCCCCCTTTCCACGGCTTTGGCGAAAATCTTGTCCGGGTCGATGCCTCCGCCGTCGTCCTTGATGACGATCCGCACCTGTCCGGCACTCTGCATCGCGGAGAGGGTGATCGTACCCTTGGCTGGTTTGCCCTGGGCCCTGCGGATTTCAGCGGATTCAACGCCATGGTCGATGCTGTTGCGCAGAATGTGCACCAGAGGGTCGCTGAGTTTTTCGATGACCGTCTTATCCAGCTCGGTTTCCGCGCCGTTGGTCTTCAGTTCGATTTCCTTGTTCAACTCTGAAGATAAGTCTCGTACCAAGCGGCGAAACCTGTTGAAGGTCGAACCGATGGGCAGCATGCGCAGGGACAGGGTCCGCTCACGCAGGTCGCCGCTCAAGCGTTCGATTTCCTCGCTGACCGAGGTGAGCAGCGGATTATGCAGTTCGGATTCGATCTGCTTCAGCCGTGCTTGAACAATGACCAATTGCCCGACCAGATCGACCATGTCGTCCAGTTTCGTGGCGCTGACCCGGATGGAGGCGATCTCCTCGGCCTTCACGCCGCCTGCTGGAGGGGCTTTGCGCGGCTCGGCCTCAGAGGCTTCCTGGGATGCGGCCTGGGGCGGAGCGGGGGAGGAGGGAGCTCGGATGGAAGAGACCGCCGCCGGGGAGCCGGGCTGGCTGGACGAGGGAGCGGATGATGATTCGGTGGGCTCGGGCAATTCGAGATCGTCATCCTCGTCGGCCGGAAGCGGCGCGACTGGCCGGTTAGTCGCCGCCAACAGCCCGGAAAGTTGCGCGGCCTGGGCCTGCCGGAGCTTGGCTGCTTCGTCGACGTTGATCTCTCTGAACTGGCTCACGTCGCCGGGGTCGTCCAGGAAGAGGAATACGTCGCGGATCGTTTCCTCGTCCGCGCCGGTTTGGAGAATCACGTCCCAACTCGTGACGCAACGTGAAGGTTCCAGACTGTCCAGCGGAGGAACAAGCTCAGGAGATGCATGGATCTCGCATGGGCCGAGTTGCTGCATTTGGCTCAAAAAATCCATGGGGTCCAGGGAATCGAAGGACTTGTTCGCGGGGTGGTAGCGCAGGTGATAGAGCCGAAGGAGTATGTCGGCATCCTTGTCGTTTTCGGGTCGGCAGGACCCGCAGTCCTCGCAAGCGGACTCGACGGGTCTGGATGCGGCATGTACCGGGGCGTCCAAGACCTGCTCCAGGTCCATCAGGATTTGGGTGGTTTTGTCCTGGGGCAAGCCTTTTTCCGGGTCTTGGAGATATTCGGTCAACATATCCTTGTAGCGGAAGGACAGGGTGACCAGCTTCGGATTGCAGGCGATTTCCCGCGACCTTACCCGGTCGAACAGGCTTTCCAGATCGTTGGTCAATTCCCGGACGTCCTCCAGACCAAGCATGGCCGCGGAGCCCTTGATGGTATGCAGGGAGCGGAAAACGCGGTGGACGCCGTCGATGTTGCCCGGCTCGATCTCCAGCTCCAGCAGGGCGCTCTCCAACTCAGCCAAAAGCTCCTGGCATTCTTCGATGAACAATTGGTATTTCGTGCTCATGAGCCGCTCTCCAGCATCCAGGCAAAGCCGAGGTTCTGGAATTGTTCGAGGAGTTCGTCGGCTGGAGCGAAGGTCAGTCCGCGGTCCAGCCGGGCGCTGGTCTTCAGAGCCGAGACCAGGGCTTGCAAACCGGCGGCGTCTACGTACCGGGTGGCGCTCAGGTCCAGACGCAGGCTCGCGGCTTTGGCCGGGGCCGCGTGGAAGCAGTTCCGAAATTCCTCGACTTGGGACAATTCGAACCGCTCTCCGAAGACCAGGACGGCTTGGCCGCCGATCATCTTCCAGGGGGGATCAGCACTGAGGGAACAGGTTTCCGGGACCGTCTCGCTCGGAGGCGATTGGATCTGAAACATGGACTTTTCCAATTCCCTGATCCGTTCCGCCGGAACGTCGATCAACGTCCCGACCACGTCGGGATCGATGATTGTGGCGAACAGGACGTTCAGGGGGATACGTTGCGCAAAGCCGTCTTCCAGGGTGCCCGTGGCCTCGAAGTCCACCTTGCAGTCCAGGATCAGACCGGAGTCCTGGAGGGTTTTGATGGTGTCGTAGGGCGTTTTGTCCTTGCGGTGAATGTCGTGGATCAGGTCGAATTCGATGTGATAGAGAAACTTTCCGCCTTTGAGCCCCTGCTCCAAGGTGAACATGTCCACGTCGAAAATGGACTGGCCTTGCGTTGACGGCAGGCTCATGGCCGTTTCCGTGCTCAGCTTGGTTTCCGGAGTGAGCAGTCCTTGAATTCGAGAAAGAATGTCTGAAATATCCAGGCATTCGCTGTTTCCGGGATCGTTGATCATGGCGTTGAGCTGGTCGAAGCCTTCCAGCAGGATTTGGCAGGTCGGTCGATCCGGGCGGAGTTTTTGATCGCGCATCAGGTGCAGGGCGTTTTCCAGCTTGTGGGCCAGGGAACCGATGGTCTCCAGGCCGAAAAAACCGGCCGCGCCCTTTATGGAATGGGCGGTACGAAAAATCCGGTTGATCAGCTCCTCGTCATAGGCTCCTTCCAAGTCTTCCAGAGCCATGATGTCGGATTCGATGCTTTCCAGGTGCTCCTTGGAATCTTCGATAAACGCGTCCATCAATTCATCGGACATAAAGCTGTCTCACTTTTTGGGGGTCAGAGGCGACGGCTGCGAAGCAACGGATTCGGCATGCATGGGCCGTGTGGGTCATTCGGCCTTTCGAATGGTGAAGTGCTTGTCCAGGCGCATGACGACCAGCACGTTGTAGATGTCTTGCTTGACGTTTATCAGGGTAAGGCGGCCTTGTTTGGTTTTCAGGGAGTTGTGCGTGGCCACGAGCAGACCCATGCCCAGGGAGTCCACCATGTCCACGTTGCTCAGGTCAATGGTTAAGTCGGTATGGCTGGTCTTAACCAAGTTTGATAATTCCAAGCGGAGTTCATCAATCTTCGAGCCGACCATGTTTTCGGTTACCTTGGCGAAAATTTTCTGCCCATCTTTTTGTATTTGCAACATTTTTTTGACTCCCGATGGTTCTAATCGCTTGCGTAACGTTATCCGGTTGCCGGAATCATTGAATTCTATCTGATCAAAAAAACTACGAATGATCGCCAAGCCCCGACCGGACTCGCTGCTGGGCGGAGGCAATTTCCAGTTTCGGTTTTGCCATTCGAAGCCGGGGCCTTGATCCTGAATCACGAATTCAAGGAGGTCCGGGTGAATGCTGACCATGCAAGTCACTGATTTTCCTTGGTCGGAACAGTTGCCGTGGATCACGGCGTTGGTCAAGGCTTCACGCAGAGCCAGGAGAATCATGAAATGATCCTCGGTGGGAAGTTTGTCTCGCAGGAGACCTTGCGCCGACAGGCAGGCTTGATCCACCTCCGTGAGGTTCGAAGGAATGCTCAGCCCCATTTGGTTTTCGGTCCGCGATAAAATCAGCATGGTCATATTTCGACGGCCAGCAGCACGGCGTCGTCTTGAACCCTGGCTTTTTGCAATATTCGGACCTGAATATGGCCGGGGCAAGTCGCCAAGGGGAGGGATCGGCATTCTTCGCAGGCTTGGATCAAGGTTCGAATGTCGTCGTGATCGCCACGGGTTTGGTTGTTTTTCACGTCCAGCAAACCGTCGGTGTAGAGAAAAACTCTATCGCCCTTGGTGACTGGCCGGGAAATCGGGTTCAGGTAAATGTGCGGAAACGGGCCAAGGATGTCGCCCTCGGCCCGCAGGATTTCCACTTCGCCGTTATTTCCCACGAAAATCGGCGGCGGGTGGCCGGCTGAGAGAACCGTGAGATGGTCGCGTCTGCCGTTAAGCACGGCGTAGGCAGCCGTGAGGAATCTTCCAGGCGGAAGAACGTCGTGGAGCACATTGTTGATGGTGGTCAGGGTTTCCACGGGCGTGAACAGCGGGCTTGCGTTTTGGCGTATCAGGGCCTTGACCCCGGAGGTGATGAAGGACGTCTTCAGGTCGTGCCCGCTGATGTCCGCAACGACATAGCCAAAACCGCCGCTGACCGGAAACACGTCGTAGTAGTCGCCTCCGGCTTCCAGGATGGGCTCGTAGAAGACGGCGAATTTGGCTTCGGGGTGTTCTTCGGGCTTGGTGAGCATGGATTGCTGAGCCTCGCCGATCTGGCGCAATTTCTCGGCCTGTTCGGCGATCACGCTCCGATAGGCCCGCGCCACCTTCAGGTTGGTCCGGACCCGGGCCAGAATCTCCAGGGGCTCGAAAGGTTTGGTGACATAGTCCACCGCGCCCAGTTCAAATCCTTTGACCTTGGAGCCAAGATCGTCCAGCGCGGAGAGAAAAATGACCGGGACGGCGGCGGTGACCGGTTCTTCCTTGAGCCGGAGCAAGGTTTCAAAACCGCTTTCGCCGGGCATCATGATGTCCAGCAGGATCAAATCCGGACAGTGCGTTAGGGCATGGCTTCGGCCTTCACTACCGGTTTCGGCCTGAATCGTCGCGAATCCGGAAGAAGCCAGTATCCGCTGGAGCACCACTCGATTCGTGGGGTCATCGTCGATGATCAAAACCAAGGGTGTGTCGCGTGGAGAATGGACCATGGGTACACCGTAGGACCAGGAGCGGTTGCTGGTTGACGTGGATGAATGCTCGGAGGATGCTTCAGACTCGAGACTTGCTATCCAGGATCAGTTTTCTCATGCCTGCATGGCGATGTCCGGGCTTCCGTGTCCGCCTTACCAGACGATTCGTTTGTTTGCCAGCAAAAAAACGAGCCGGGACGTGAAAAAAGTAAAGAATGGAGAGCCGGTCCGCATCGTAAGAGCGGGATCAGGTCGGCTCGCCGGGGCGACGTTGATACCTGCTCCGCAGTTTGATGCACAGGTCCCAGGTCATCCGGGCTTCGTCGATGTTCCACTTCAAGGCGGTAAGGCCGTAGAGGGCCGCCAATGCCGGGATCAGCACCAGGGCGGGCTTGCCCAGGACGGAAGCCGCCAGGGCCGCGCCGCCCAGGGCCGCGCTGAGCACGGTCATCCGCGTCAGTTGCGGGCCGATGCTCAGCCACGGGCCGACCCGTCGACGCAGAATCGCGCCGAGCAGGAGTACGTTGGCCCAGGAACTGAGCGCCGCGGCCAGGGCCAGGCCGACGTGGGCCAGGTAGCGCATCAACACCAGGCTCAAGGCCACATTGATCAGCAGGCAGACCGCGGCCACAAGGACCGGGGAGCGGGTGTCCTCCAGAGCGTAGAAGGCCGAAACCAGGGGCCGGACGCAGGCAAAGGCCGGCAGGCCGACGCTGTAACCCACCAGAGCCCAGGCCGTGGCCCGCACGGCTTCGTCACCAAAGGCGCCGCGTCCGAACACCGCGTCGATGATCGGCAGGCTCATTCCGGCCAGACCCGCGGCCGAGGGCAGGCAGACGAACAAAGTCATGCTCAGGGTAGTGTTCAAGGTCCGCCGAAATCCCTCCATGTCCTTGCCCGCGGCCAGGAGAGACAGGCTGGGCAGGGCCGCCGTGCTCAGGGCCACGCCGAACACGCCCAGAGGCAGCTGGACCAACCGGTCCGCGAAATAGAGGTAGGAAATGCTTCCGGCGGTCAGCAACGAGGCCAGCAAGGTGCCGATGACAATGTTGATCTGGTAGACCGCCGCCCCGAACACCGTGGGCAGCATCAGGGAGCCGATCCGCTTGACTCCGGGATGCTTCAGATCAACCGGACCGCGCCAGGACAATCCGAATCGGCGCAGATAGGGCTGCTGAAGCATCCACTGGCCCAGGCCGGAAAGGCAGACCCCCCAGGCCAGGGCCAGGGCCACGTCCCAGCCCATGGCCATGGCCAGCAGGGCGGAAAGGATCAGGCCCAGGTTCAGGATGCACGGCGCAACGGCCGGGGCCCAGAAGTGGTTCAGGGAGTTGAGCACGCCCATGCACAGGGCCACGGCGGAGATGAACAGGATGTACGGAAAGCAGATCCGGACCAGGGTCACGGTTCCGGCCAGGATTTCCGGATCTCGGCCAAAGCCCGGGGCAATGAGCAAGGTCAGCGGTTCGGCCCAGATTATGGCCGCGACGCAGATCACCGTCAGGATCGCCGTCAGCCAGATCAGCACGGACCTGGCCAGGACAAAGGCCTCCTGACTCCCTTTTTCCCGCCATGTTCGTGAAAAAACCGGGATGAAGGCCATGGTCAGGGAGCCCTCGGCAAATAGCCTGCGCAGCAGATTGGGCAGGCGGAAGGCCACGAAAAAAGCGTCCGCCCAGATGCCCGCGCCCAGGGCGAAGGCAATGGTCATGTCCCGCAGAAAACCGAGAATCCGGCTGGCCACGGTACCCGCGGCGACCACGGATGCGTTGCGGGCGATGCGACCCGTGAAGGAGGCGGGAGGAGAAGGTGGCTTCTGTTCGGTCACCGGATTCCAATTCCTAATCCATCTATACGTTGTTTACTTGAAGAAATGCCGTTATCGATGTCGGAATCGCTATCGGAATCAATACTGTTTGTTCACTTGTACCATTTATTCGACTCCGATACCGATACCGAAAGAGAATCTTTGAATTGGAAATGGTATGAGAGCAAAGCTACCGCTGAAGCAGGGCGCGAACACGGGCTTTGACTTCCTGGATGATCTCCCGTTCTCCGGGCACCTGGCGGCCCTGCATCAGGATTTTCCCGGCGCAGATGGTGGTGTCCACGCAGTCGCCGTTGGCGGCGTAGACCAGGTTGGAAATCAGGTTGTGGTTCGGGACGAGTTGGGGGTGGTTTAGGTCCAACAGCAGACAGTCCGCGAGCATGCCCGGAGCGATGCGTCCGGCGTTCAGGCCGAAAATTTTCGCCCCGTTGACCGTGGCGCAGGCCCAGGCTTCCGGCGCGGGCATGACCGTGGGGTCTCCGGTCACGGTTTTGCGGCTCAGGGCCGCGAACTTCATTTCCTCGAACATGTCCAGATTGTTGTTGGAGGAGCAGCCGTCCGTGCCCAGGCCGATGCAAATTCCCAGGCCGTGCAGCCGGCGATACGGAAAGGCCCCGGAGCAGAGCTTCATGTTGGAAGCGGGCAAGTGGGCGACCTTGACGTTCTGTTCGGCCAGGATGCGCATTTCCTCATCGTCCAGCCAGATGGCATGAGCCGCGAGGACATTCGGGCCGAGAAAGCCGATCTCCTGCAGATACCGAACAGGCGTCGTGCCGTGGGCCGCCACGCAGTCCTCAACTTCCCGTTGGGTTTCCGCCAAATGGATGTGCAGGATCAGATTCTTGTCCCGGGCGAATTCGGCCAGCCATATCAATGAATCCCTGGACACGGTATAGATGGCATGCGGCCCCAGGGCGTACTGGATGCGGTGTGAGGTTTCGTGTTTCTGGTCGAAAAAAGCCTGGGCCCGTTGCTTGAACTTGGCTGCTTGTCCCGCATCGTTGAAGTCGATGAACGGCAGGGAGAGCATGGCCCGCAGGCCCATATCCTCCACGGCCCGGACGGCACCGGGCATATGCCAGTACATGTCGCAAAAAAACGTGGTCCCGGTCTTGATCATTTCCAGGCAGGCCAGTTTTACGCCCCAGTAGACGTCCTCCTGCGTCAACTTCCGTTCCAGAGGCCAGATGTGCGCATGCAGCCACGTATGCAGGTCGATGTCGTCTGCGTACCCGCGCAGCAGCGTCATGCCCGCATGGGTATGGGCATTGATCAGCGAGGGAACGATGGCCTTGTCCGTGGCGTCGATGACCGTCACGGCCCGCTCCGGCAGATCCGGCAGATTCGGGCCCACCGCGACGATCTGTTCGCCCTGGATCAGGACGTCGACTTCCCGGCCTTCGTGCCAATCGAGAAGGGCGTTTTTGATCAGGATGCTCATGGTTGTCGGCAGCAGCGTGACGGCTCAGGAGTTCGTCCGCAGACCGGCCCGGATTTTCAAGGCAATTTTGCGGACCCGGGCCATGATCGCATCCTCGTCCAGGGTTGCTAGGCCGCGATTGCGCATCACGATGCGTCCATTGATCAGCACTGTGTCCACGTCCGAACCCGAAACAGCATAGGCCAGGTGGGAATATTCATCGTACAGGGGGGTCAGATGGGGCTTGTTCATGTCGATGATGCAGACATCCGCCTTCATGCCGGTCTTGAGGACGCCGATTTGCCGGTCCAGGCCAAGAACCTGGGCCCCCTCGCGGGTAGCCATGCCGACCACCGTCTTCGCGGACATGACCACGGGGTCAAGCAACGCCGATTTATGCAGCTTGGCCGCGGTGTCCATTTCCTGAAACATGTCCAAATTGTTGTTGCTGGCGCAGCCGTCCGTGCCCAGGCCCACGGGAATGCCCTGTTCGCGCATGGCCGGGACCGGGGCCACTCCTGAAGCCAGTTTCATGTTGCTTTCGGGATTATGAACCACCTTGCAGCCATGATCAGCAAAAATCCGCATGTCTTCATCATCCATGGTCACGCAATGAAACGCGAAAAAACGCTCGTTCAGCGCGCCGATCTTCTTGAGAAACATTGTTGGCCGTTGTCCCAGTTTTTCCAGGAGCTGTCTGGACTCGGCCCCGTTTTCCAGAAGGTGGGTCGCCAGGGGGGCCTGATATGCATCGGCCAGGGCCGTGGCCGATTTCCAGAGATCAGGCGAGCACGTGTAAAGAGAGTGGGGTTCGATCATGACGTTCACAAGCGGATCGTCGGCCCATTTCTGAAGCATTTTTTCCGTGTAGGCCAAGCCTTCCTGGGAGGTTTTGGCGTTGGGCGAGGGAAAGTCGAACAAGGCTTCGCCGATCACGCAGCGCATGCCGGCCTGTTTAGCGGCTTTGGCGGTCTCCTCTTCAAACAGATACATGTCTGAAAAGGTCGTGGTTCCGGATCGGATCATTTCCGCGCAGGCCAGCAGGCTGCCCCAGTAGACCAGTTCCGGATCGACGTTGTTGGCCTCGGCCGGAAAGATATAGTTGTTCAGCCAGTCCATAAGTTCCATGTCGTCCGCGATGCCCCGGAAGCAGGTCATGGCCGCATGGGTATGGGCGTTGACCAGCCCCGGCATGATGATGGAAAGGGGCATGTCGATGACCGTGTCCGCCGTGAAAGAGCGCGACAGATCCTCCTTGTGCCCCACGGCGATGATATCCGGGCCGTGAATGGCCAGGGCACCGTCCGGGATTGTCGTGTCCGCTTCGTCCATGGTCAGGACTGTCCCGCCCTTCACCAGGATGTCGATGTGTCGCATGGGGAGTTCCTCGCTCAAGATAATCCGATTTCGATTCCTTCATCCGCGGCTTCTGGACACCGCACCATCAATCATCAAGCATGACCGGCAACTCACATCCGGCCTGATCCGAGCCGACGCCGACCTCGCGGCTTGAAGCAGGCTCGGGAATACCCGAAGAAAATCGTCCCACGGATGCATGAAGGAATCCCTCGCCAGGAGTGATTTCAGGGGAGCAAGCCTTGACCAAAATGGAAAATGGAAGGGGAGGCAAAGAAAAGGTCATGCTTTCGGACGGACTGTTAACGAGGCATTGATAGGCATGTCAATGTGTTTGCTAAGAGGACTTTGAAGTGGTCCCGGTTCTTTGGACAGCTTAGCGGCTCTCTTAAGGTGGAGGCATAGTTTCGTTTATGCCGCTTGCCTCTCCCCGTAATTCCAGATGGTTCACCATGGACCGGAAAGGGCGTTGCCCTCCTCCGATCGGCTTTGATATGCCTTTGGCAAGGATGGTTCATTCTGACGGAAAACCATGTTGACACTTTCCGGGTACCCGACATTCATTCCGGTGCCGAGTAGGGGCGGTTCGCGAACCGCCCCTACGGATGGCCATGCATCCGCATGGGGTTGCCCAAGGTGCCTATCGGCCGTCAGCTGCCAACCTGTTCTGAACCACCCCCTTTGCCATTGCCGAAAAGCAGGGCTATCTTTTGTCCTGACGTGGGACCTTTAACTCGTGCGCATGAAGATTCTCATCCATCCGGTTCATCCCCTTTTAAAGCTTCGGCAAGACGCACATCCACCTGCAAGCAAATGGCCGGGTTGGAGCAGCGTACGTAGTAGCGCGCGCGGCGAATACGGGGCTTTCCCGCGACCGTTTGTTCGGCTGTTGCTGATGATCATGGCTGGACTGCTGCTGGTGGTTGTATCGAGTGGCATGAGTGAATCACTCTCGCTTGAGGTGATTCCAGCTCCTGATGGCGCGATATCAGGCCAGCCTGGATCGATGTTCGCCTTCCCTTTGCTGGGGGATCAGACAAACCTCGATGACATTTTGCAGGATATGACACTCCCTGCGTCGAATGAAACGCAGGAGTCTGGTAGGGATCAGAATGGCGATCAAAAAGAAATTGACGATTTTGTTTTTGTAAAAGATAAAGGCACGAAAAAATATGGGGGAAGTGTTTACCGGGGTGTGGTTGATCGAGACAGTCGCTTGGGAGAGGCGTCCGGTGACACGGGGCATGATCCTTCAAGCGGGCCTGAGATGCACCTGCCTGAGTATACGGTCCAGGAGGTGCCCGCCAAGTTGGGGAGCATCAGTGTAAGAAGGGCGGATACGCTTTCGGGCATGGTCCAGATTGTCTACGGAACGCCCCAGGGGCCATTCCTGGGCCTGATGAACAAGGCCAACCCCGAAGTTGAGGATCTGGATACGGTCGCCCTGGGCACGCAACTTGCCTTTCCGTCCCTAAGCCCCAGGATGATTGAGTCGCCCGTAGAGGGCTTCTGGCTGAGCCTTGGCAGGTTTCCCAGCCTGGAGCAGGCCTATCGGGAACTGGCCTGCGTAACCCAGGCAGGCCAGGGACAGTGGGTGCTGCTGTCCGGCTACTCTGCCGCAAGAGGCTTGTACTTTGAAATCCTGGACCCGCGGGTGCATTCCCGCGAAGCAGATGCCTGGACAGCCGCGGACCGCCTGCACCAAGCCCTGGGCGTACCCGTTGAGGTAGTCTCCAACTGGTGGAAAGGGGTTTTGTTCTTGACGGACCAGCCGGCCAGGAACCTGGCCACTGTGTCAGTGACCGCCAACACGGGACTGGATACGCCTTCCACGGAGAATGTCCAGGAAGAGCTGCCTGCCGGGGAAGAGTCGCCCGCCTTGGAAGAGCCAGCTGTACTCCAAGAGCCGCCTGCTCCGACAAAGCCAGTCAAGCAAACTCAACTGGCAGAGGCTCTGCCGATGCAGGTCCGCCTCGGCCCGTCCAGACCGGCAATCTTCCGAACCGGCGCTCCGGCTTGGCTCTATTCCTTGCTGGCCGAGGGGATCATCCGCGACTACACCATGCGCGCCCCCGGCCGGGCTTCGGAAGGCACCGGACGCTTCCAGGCTGGGTTCATCCAGGTGGTGGCCCATGTCCGCCGGGACCTGGCGGACGCGGAGGCGGACCGGTTTGTCCAGTACGGCTGGCCGGTTTCAGTGTTTTCCACGGACATTGACGGCCGGATCTATCACCGAATGCTCGTGGGTCCGTTTGCATCTCCCCAGGAGGCCTTGGATGTCCGGGCATTAGCCAAGCAGACCGCGACAGCCCTGGAATCCATCAAGATCCTGATGGAGCAGGGTAGCGTTAAATCTCTTGAAGGCCCTGGTGAAGCTGGCCAGATCGTGCTCTCCGAGGTCAAAGAGGTTGAGCAGGTGGCTACGTTGCTGGAGACCTTCGGTTGGCCGTTGCTGGAAATCGAGGGCCAGGCCATACGCATCGCGCCGTTTCCGGACGAGCAGGGCGCTGAGGAATACCGGCAGCGCGCCCTGAATGGGATGGGTTGGGGGCCGAAACTAGACTTGCTGGAGGAGCTTTAGCTGAGGGGATGGGCTCTTTGCATTGCTGGAAGAATCAGCCGAAAGATATCCAATCGGGTGGAGGAATTCCTCATGGAAGCTTCAGCCGTCTGGACTGAAAAAAGCCCATCTATCCGGATTATCCGGACAGATGGGCTTTGATATGTGTCTCATGTCCGATTTGTCCGGACATACGCACTGTCTTTCAGGCGGTACTTTGCTCAAATTTCAGGATCAGTGGGCCGTCATTCTCCGGCGTACCGCAAGCAGTCCGGCTAAACCAATGCCCAGCAGGAGCAGGGTGCCGGGCTCGGGGATGACCATGCTTTGGAGTAATACATCATTGGCACAATTTTGGGTCCAGCCAATAGTAATTTCGCTTATGCCTGATAAATCAAGATTCAGGTTTGAAAAGGTGATTATCGTAGATCCCCAACCAAGCAATCTTGGGAGGTTGTTGGAGTCGAGTATGTCGGTATACGCGATTTGCGATGAGGGGTTGAAAGCTATCGGATGGTCAAATCTGCCATTCGTCCAATTACTCTCCAAATAACCTGAATCAGGTGCTAAAGTACCCGTTCCAGGTCCAAGAATAGGGAGGGGGGCGTCAATTTGGTACACATGTTCAGCGGCTATGTCATTTCCTGGTAATTCCCCATACCAATATTGGTAATTATCTTGATCTTTTATCGTGTGGTCCCAGAAATTGAAAGCGTAATTCCAATAGCCGTCTGCTCCCAAGTCAATAAACAGATCTCCAGGGCGAAGAAAGTTCCACAAATTGGGAGATGCCCCCCCTCCCCAACTCTCAAACTCAATTTCTATAGATGCCAATCTGTTATTATCAATGTTTACACTTCCCCCTACGATGTTCGGGTTCCATATGACATCTTCAGTATTGTCACCAAGATAACCAGCACGCTGTGTTTCCCAGCCTGGCCAAATGATGTTGTCGTCGTTGAAGTGAACGGTCAGCGCCTGTGCCGACGCGAGAGTCCATAAAAACAGGATTGTAGCAAACGCGAAGATGAGGGATACCCTTGTCAGTTTTTTCATGATATTGCTCCTTGCCGTTTGGGAACGTAAAAAATTAGACATTCGCAACAATTATGCAATATTTGTTCCAGAGCCCGGAGGCCATCGGCAAAGCCGATAGTTTATAATGTTTGAACCGCTCAAAGCAAAAAAACAGGAGCTGCCTAAAGGTGACTACCGTCTATCAGCTTTAACTGCTTAAGCCTCTAATCTTCTTTATCCTGATGCTGAATATTCAAAGTCGAAGCGAATTGGCTGTTCAGAGGACGCAAAATGTTCTTTGGCGATGTTCGGTGGCATGGGGCCAGCCAGGAATT
The DNA here is from genome assembly GCF_000717475.1 of Desulfonatronum thiodismutans. Classification (NCBI taxonomy): domain Bacteria; kingdom Pseudomonadati; phylum Thermodesulfobacteriota; class Desulfovibrionia; order Desulfovibrionales; family Desulfonatronaceae; genus Desulfonatronum; species Desulfonatronum thiodismutans. The sequence goes on along the minus strand of NZ_JPIK01000011.1, from coordinate 95,011 downwards.
ACCGGTGAAACTCCTCGGCGCTCATGCTCAAACGGTCGACTCCATGGTCCGTCCAGACGACGCGGCGCTTCTGCCCCTGAAACGCCTCTCAATCTTGGTGCCCTATCAGCGGATGCCGGGCGGTTCAGGCTGCGGAAGCAAGGTTCGGGCCGGTGCGGGAAAGAACGAATTCCGCTATGGCCAATGCGCGTCGCCTGCGCAGCTTCTCCTTGGGGCGCTCCAGCAAAACCCTGATTTCCTTCGTAAATTTAATGCAACCCATCAGCTCGATCCATTTCTCAAGGTCTTCGTGTTCCGCGGGGGTCAGGGTGGTCTGGGCGTCATAGGCTGCCAGGAAGCCGTCAAACCGGGAAAAGTCGGCCAAGTGGATGTACTTCTCCGCCAGGGAGAATTCAAAGGCACCGTCAATGATGTCGGCCATGCGCGGGCCAAAGTAGGCGTTGTTGAAATCGAAGAAAAAAACTTGACCTTGTTCACTGATGATCAGGTTCTTGGGCGTGACGTCGCCGTGATTGTGCACGCAAGGGCTGTTGGCGTACATCCTGGCGCGGTATTCGCCTGGATTGTATCGGTTGACCAAGGGGATCAGCGCCTTGAAGGCCTCAGCGATCTCCCGGCCCGGCAGGGTGTTCTTGAGGTAGGAGGAGAACTGCGGCAGCCAGATCATGCAGATGTCGTCGAAGGTGAACGCCTCATCCAGAGCCAGCGGTTGTTCCATCTGCACGCCGTGGATGCGGGCCAGGGCAGGGCCGATTGTTTCCAGCGGATATTCCGGACGCTGCTGCGCCGTGCCTGGGATGCGCTCGAAGAGCAATGCCGGAAAGCCGTTGACAACGACATGTTCGTCTTGTGACGGAAGAACGCCCGCGGTGGGAATGCCGCGCTCCTTGAGCTGGGAAACCAGCTTTTTTTCGTATGCGACATGTTCCGCCACGCGAGAACGACTGTAGTTGCCGGAAACCTTGAACAGTTTGAGAATCAGGCTCTGATTGTCCGCGAAAATTTTGTATAAGGCGTTTTCCGTGGAAACAATCATCTTTTCCACGATGACATTGGAAAAGCCGTATTGCTCGGTGATGATCCCGGCGATTCTCTCCTCATCTTTCCCGCGATACGTGATCCCGTCTCGGGATCGGTCGTAAACGCATTGTGCGCCGAATTTTTTCAGGAAAGCATCCCTGTCCTGGTGATTGCCCCGGGACGGCAAAAAAACATAGGCATCCACCAAGTGTTCGGTGAATTGGATGTGCGGATAGCGCGCTTGCCATTCGCCCCAGTCATCCGCGAACGGAATCTGCCCCATGTGATAGACAGGGCATCCATGGGAGGACTGCGCACTGTAGAGATGCCAATGGCCCGAGAGATCCTGTTCGTGTGCCGGGTTGATCTCCACCAGGATATCCACATCTGAGCCGAGCTTGGCCAGCCTGCCGTGCACAAAAGGGGTATGGTAGCGCCCCATGTCTCCGCGCTTGGCCGAACCCATCAGATGGACCTTGTCCACGGCGATACAGGAGGCGACCTCTCTGGCCAGAAATTCGTCGACCTTTTTGCGCAGCTCCTGCTGTGCGGTGGTGGCAAAGGGTTCCTTGGTCGGCTTGACAAAGGTCAGGTCAAGTCCGGCAAGAAGAGTGCTCCAGGCTTTGTACAAGCTCGCGGCGTCCTGCTTGCCGCCGTGCGGGGTGACATTGTAGGGGAAAACAACCTGTTGGCTGGTTCGGGCGTAGAGCCAAAGCTGGGGATCAGTTTCCACATGCAGACTCTTCCCGGAGACCAGGGCAGAATACAGATCAAGCACTTGGCACTTGATCAGGTTGAGTTCATCCGGATTGATGACAGCGCTGTTCCTGGACAAAAAGTCGACCAGCCTCTCTGTCCTGCTGAGCCCGTTGATTCGTTTATAGTCCCGGGCCGTGTATTGGACGTCGTCCGTGACAACCACGGTCAGGCGCGGGCCGATGTAGCGTACTTCCTTGTCTCGCTTCTCTTTTGCAAAGCCGATATAGCCAAAGATGTCCCGGACTTTGGCTAAATGGTGTTTGGCAACGGAGATGGCCAACACTTTGCCGGGCTGGTTGCCGGCACTGAGCATGAAATCGATTTCATTGGCCCTTAAAAGGTCCTCCACTTCGTGATATGCGGACGCATAGGGGGTGTCCAGATCAATGTCCTTGAAGGCCTGGACCAGGGCGCGGAATTCGTCGGGGTCGATCAGGATCTTATAGTTTCTGTAATGGAGGTGATAGCCGTCGCCGCATTCTTCCAGGGAGAGTTTGCGGGGATTGTATTTCACGTCGTGCCGCAGACGAGATTCCGTCCATATGCGAACATCTTCCTGATTGGCATTGGGCAGCATGCCGTCCTGGTATTCATTTTCCCGAATCAGGGCGAGGAGTTCCCGCGATTGCCGGGTAAATACCGCCACGATGTCTTCAAACTCTCCGCGGCTCAATTCCAGACGCAGATCGCGGAAATGGATATGAATGTTTTCCTCCATGTCCAAAAACATGTTGCGGTGACGCGGGGTGTTCAGGAGATCACCCGAGAACAGTAAGCGTTTTATTACCCCCATTAGCAAATAATCCCCATACTTATTTTCGCAAACAAAATGCTCCTGAACGCCTTCAGAGAAAAAAAGCCGGGCCGCGAAACATCGCAACCCGGACCATGGCGGGTCAGCGAACTCCTTCTATGCGACGTCCGAATCCCCTCCATTCTCGACTGACGGATCAAACGAGAAATCAGGCGCAGGCGTGGTCTCTACAAGGTGAAATCCATCGAGAAACGAGTCATGTCCATGATCATGAACCGTGATCTGCACGTCCCAGCTCATGGCGTCTCCGTCCTCCCGCACTTCCAGGATCACCTCGTCGGCATTCCAGGCAATGCCCTCCAACCCGGAAATGCCATGTTCCGAGAAGACTTCATCTGAATCGTCCTGGACATCATTTTCCAACTTATCTAAACTTCTTGCGGACCTTGGCTTTGTTGGCGTTGTGGCAGTTGTTCCGGTTGTAACCGTTGTTCCGGTTGTAACCGTTGTTCCGGTTGTAACAGTTGTTCCAGTTGTAACCGTTGTTCCGGTTGTAACCGTTGTTCCGGTTGTAACAGTTGTTCCGGTTGTAACAGTTGTTCCAGTTGTAACAGTTGTTCCAGTTGTAACAGTTGTAACAGTTGTAACAGTTGTTCCGGTTGTAACCGTAGTCGGTGTTGTCGGAGTTGTTATTGTAGTCGGTGTTGTTGGTGTGGTCGGTCCTGTAGGCGTGGTCGGAGTATCCGGCCCTTCGGGGGCGTCGAGCAATTCCGGTCCGGTCGGCGTCGTCGGAGTTTCTGCCCCCAATGGCGTTACTTCATCCGGCTCGGTGGGTTCTGCGGGAGCTTGCCTTGGGGTGGGTTGTTCGGGTCGGTCGATTTCAGCTGCGGGGAGGGGTTGATCTAGCGGAGGGACCGGGTCTTGTTGGCCCACACTGGTGGTTTCAATAACCGGCAGTGGCTGTCCTTCTTCGATGTCCTGGGGGGGGACTTCTGTATCCTGGTCGGCGAATCCGGTATCTTCGTCCGGCACCTCACGCAGAGTCTCATCAACAGGCGGAGCTGCCTGCACGTTCTCCAGGCCGCTTTCTTCAACCTGATCAGGGGTGCTGTCGTCAGGCTCGGGACCGGTATCAGTTGTTCCTTCCTGCGCTTGGGCCAGGCTGGTCAATTCATCAAATTGGACCGCTTCCTGGGAAGTGGGAGTGCCGGTGGATTCGTTTTCGTTCTCTGCCATGTCCATTCCCCCTGACTGCAATTTGTCGTGGTATTTTAAAATTATTGATGTTTGCTGTCAGTATTTAGGGATCGGAAGCAGAGTCGTCAATCCGTCCATAAGTTATAGGTTGGTTGTTTGACCGTATTGTTGATAGCTGCATTACCTTTCTCCGAAAGAGCGGTCGATAATGTCCGTCACCGGGGTGAACAAATAGCCGAGAAAGGTCTTCTCGCCGGTGATGATTTCGGCCTCAACGCTCATGCCTGGCAGGATTTGAAAACGTGTGGGATCCGTGCCCACATAGGGCCGGGTCAGTTCGATCCATCCTCGAAAGAAAGGATCGCCGCCCGGAGTCACGACATTGGTCGCTGAGATGCGGCGCAGCACCCCCTCGGTGTTGCCGAATCGGCGATAGTCATAGCTGGTGACCCGTATCCTGACGTTCTGGCCGATCTTGATGTGACCGATGTCCCGCGGTGCAATCCGGACTTCGGCTTCCAAAGGCACATCCGTGGGTACGATCCGCATAAGCACGGCCCCAGGCTGCACCACTTGACCGGTGGTCAATACCTGCAGGTCCTGGATAAGACCGCGTTCCGGCGAGCGGACTTCGAGGCGGGAGACCCTGGCCCGTAGGCGCTGCAGGGTCTCCTCCACCTCGGCCAGTTCAGCCCTGACTACGCCTCGCTCGCTCAGGGCGTCGCGGCGGAACTGGTTGGCGGCGTCCTCCAGCCTTATGCTGGCCTCGGTCAACGTCTCGTCGATGAAGATAATCTCCTCTTCGATCCGTTCCACTTCGCCATCAGCAGTAACCTTGGCCCGCCTCGTTTCCACAAGTTCGGTGCGAGTGATGAGTTGCTGCCTGCCCAGTTCCTCGCGCATGTCCAGTAATTCAGCGACGTGCTTCTGGTGATCGCGTGCCGAGGCCAGGGCTTTCTCCAACTGGATCAACCTCTGGCGCGCTTGTTCGACCTGGCTGGTGATGACTGCCAAGGATGATTCGCGCACAGCGACCTGCTTGTGGTAGATCTCAAGCTGGTCGTGAATTAAATGCATGTGGGGCGTGGTGAGGATGGTGTATTCCGTGGTCTGCTCATCTCCTTCAAGTCGAAAGGCCGCAGGGAGGCGGGAGGGGACGAATTCCGGAACCCGGTTCTCCGCAAAGGCCAGCAGCCGTTCAGCGCGCAAGGACAAGGCCATCCAGCGGGCTTCCATCTGCTGAAGGTCGGCCGAGGCCTGTGAACCGTCCATGAGCAGAAGGGTCTGTCCGCGTTCCACCAAATCGCCCTCGTCGACATGAATCTCTGCAATCTCCCCGCCGTCAAGATGCTGGACAATCTTGGTTTGCCCTATGGGGATGATTTCTCCGGGCGCCCGGGCCACTTCCGTAAGCTTGGCCGTTGAGGCCCAGGCCAGAAACAGCAAGACCATGAGGAAAATGAGGGTCAGCAAGGGTTTGACATATCCTGGAATGAGCCTTTCCTCGATCTGCTCGGCCTCGGATAAGAGGCGGCTTTCTCGAACGCCCAACTTCGGACTTGACTGTGTCGCCTTGCCAGGATCGGCTTTTTGATTCGTCTTCATTTGTTCAGCTCCGCCATAACGATCTCGTTGATTTGGTCAAATGGTCCAATTTTTTTAACCACGCCGTTTTCCAGGTAGATGACCGCATCGGCCAAACGCATGTGACTGGGCCGCTGCGACACAAGAACCAGGGTGGAACGCCCCTTGAGATACTCAATACATCGAGTCACTGCCTGGTCTCCTTGTTCATCCATGCCGTTCCCAGGCTCATCCAAGAGCACCACTGGGGCCGGCTTGAGCATGGTCCTGGCCAAAGAAAGACGTTGTCGAAATCCGTTGGGCAGTTGATCGACCTGATTGTTGGAAATTCTTGTCCGCAGGCCTTCAGGCATGGACTCGGCATCGTTGAACAGCCCGGCCATATGCAGGGCCCAGCAGAGATCCTCAGATGAAGCGGTGGGGTTTGCGAGGCGCAGGTTCTGTTCAATGGTTCCGTAGAAGATCTCGCAATTCTGGGGCATGTAACTGATCTGGGACCGTAAATCCACTACGGGTATCTGCCGTAAATCCACATTGTCCAGGCGAACCGCTCCGGCTTGGGGAGTGTAGGCTCTGGCGATCAATTTCAGCAATGTGCTTTTGCCCGCGCCATTGGCCCCTGTAATGGTGACCATGCGCCCCGGACTTACGGAAAACGTAACCCCCAAAAGGGCAGGTTCCGCATCATTGGAATATCGGAAGGAAACTCTGGTGAAACTTACGGCTCCCTTGGCCGGAGGTCTGCGGGTTCGATGAGCAATGCCGCTGTCTTCCGTGGGCAGTCGCATCAGGGAGTCCAGCTGGCGGGTTGTGGAGGAAACCCTGATCAGGGTTGTCGCGGCCATCAAGGTGTTTTGCATGGGGCCGGTAAGACGCCAGACAATAATCATCGTGGCAATAACCGCACCCGTGGACATCCAGCCGTTCATGGCGCCGACAATGGAGACGCCAAGCACAATGACTCCAGTGGCCATTCCGATCAATCTGGCAATACTCGAGATTTTACTGTTCAACCAGGATGTCCGGAACGAGTCCAAGGCGCTGTGTCCGCTTACGTCCCGGAATCGCTTCAGCCAGAGGGAGACCGCACCCGCGGCACGCAGGGCATGCAGGCTGGAAACAGCCTCCATCAGGAATTCCCAGCGCTTTCCAGCCCATTTTGCGGAGTTCTGGATTTGGAGCTTCTGTGGACCCTGAGAGATCATGCCCAGGATGAAAAAGAGAAGGGCGGAAACCCCGATTACCGGCAGGGCCCAGGGATTCAGAAAGGCGATGGCTATGACCAGAATCAATGTTGAAGGCAGCTCAAAGACCAGGTTGGCCAGGGGGCCGAGAAAAAACTCCCGCAGATTTTCAAAACTACGCAGCCGCATTGCCTGGCGGGCAGGGGAGGGACTCTGGGTGGCGCTGACCGGTAATTCCATGATCCTCTGGAATGTGGCATTGCCGATAAGGTATTCGGCCCTGCCGGCCATGAAAGAGATCATCCGGAGCTTCAGGCGTTGGAGAAACCAGCCGAGGGTCATGGCAATGACCACTCCCGCGAGCAAATACAGTCCCATTCTTACATCACCTGTCGGCAGCACGCGATTATACATGGCCATCACGAAAAGGGGCGGAGCCAGGGTCATCAACGTCCCGAGCACGGTGATCAGGAAAGTCAGGGCGATGTGCCGCTTGAAGCGTCCAGCCAGGGTTCTGAGCCAGCCTCTGCCCTGGGCATCAGCTTGATCATCTTTTTCTTGCGGACGAAATACGAAGATGTCCCCCTGCATTTCAGACGGAGTGAGCAGGGCTTTCGCGTTGTGTTGACTGTCGAAAATCTGCAGACGGCCGTCGCTTTGGCGTTTCAGGACGACCTGGGCCGGATGAGCGGCAGGGGCAAAGAGGCAAGGGAAAAAGCGTTCGTCAACGTGGGTGAGTTTTTGTCGGAATCTGACGACATCGAATCCCAGGTTGGCCATGATAGAGCGGAGCCCGGTGATATCCAGGCTGGGCGACATGTGTGGAAGAGCCTCTGTCAGTTCTTTTGGACTGCCATGCCAGTCCAGCGACTCAAGGAGAGGCTGCAGACAACGGGATAAATCAGATTCTTCGCTGAAGAATGCATTTAAATCAACGAATTGGTTTTCCCCTTGAGGTGAGGTGTATTCGGGGGATGAAGCCAGACATCGCGTCGCTTCTTCAAGTGTTCCGGCGTTGTGATTTTGGTTCACGGAACCATCAACGAGCAGGCCGTTTTCGAGAGTGTAAACGTGGTCCGCCAGAGTAAGCAGGGATGGACGGTGGGTTACCAATATTATGGTCCGTCGACCTTTATCCTCGGCCAGAAAGGCTCGAATGAGGCGATCGCCCTCCAGGTCCAAGCTGATATTCGATTCATCAAACAGGATGACGCTGGGATCCTTGATCAGGGCGCGAATGATCGCAACACGTTGGCTCACACCGACAGGGAGCGACGGAGCATTGCTGTCAGTTACAGGGGTGTCGTAGCCCAGCTTCATGCCGGACACAACGCGATCGAGCCCCAGACGCTGCGAAAGGGCCAGCGCGGCATGCTCCAGAGAGGGGTCGAAAAAAGTCATGTTTTCCATGAGGGTGCCGGAAACCAAAGTGCCTTGCTGGGGCAGGAGGGAGATTTCCCGGGCCACGCTTTCCGGGTCGAACTCAGTGAGAGGGCGTCCATCCACAAGAACCTTGCCGGAATCAGGCCTGGTGATGCCGTTGATCAATGACAGAAGGCAGGATTTGCCGCTACCGCTTTCTCCCCGGATGGCAACGCACTTACCGGCGGGGACATGCATGTTGAGGTCTTTAAAAAGAACGTCTTCGCTGTCTGGAGAGCGAGTCAAGGCGACGTTTTGCAGGGTGATGGAATCGCGTACCGGTTGAAGCTCGGGTTTTTCGTCTCCGGCTTCAAAGGGCAGTTCCATCACCTTGTCTAGACGCTGTTGGGCGTCGATAAAGGACTGGTAGCGCAACCAGACGGAAAGACTGCGCCTGAGCGGCTGCAAGGCGCGAACAGAGAGCATCATGCAGGCGGCAAGACCGCCAGGAGTCATATTCCCGGCAAAAACAGCAAACCCGCCAAAGGAAATGATGGCCACGATCATGATCTGGGTAAAGAACAGCCCCTGGTTTGAGGCCAGGGCACTGCCGTAAGCCACCTCGGCGCCGTGAACGACATTGCCTTCCTGGAGTCGTTCATAGCGGCGTTGCATCAGCCTCTCCATGCCGAGCATCTTGACGGAAAAAATACCCCGCAATGTTTCATTGAGAAAATTGTGACGGCGATCGTCCTGGACAGTGCGCTGCTGATGCTGCTCACGCAGCCAGCGACCGGTTCCCAGGGCTATCAGGCCAAAGAGGAGCAGAAAAATCATCGGCACGAGAATCAATTCCCCTCCTATGAACCAGATCAGGCCGAGGAAAAGGATGATAAAGGGCAGATCAAAGAGGACGAGCAACGCTTGGCCCGAGTAGAACGCGGAGACCTTGGTGGTGGAGAGCAGCCGGTCCACATGCACACCTGGTTCTTCCCGGCGCAGCAGGCCAAGCGGGGCGCGCAGCAACCTTTCAAGAGCTCTGGAGGTCTCGGTATGCTCGAATCTTGCACCGATCCACCCTGTTACACGGGCATTCAGCAAACGAAGAATTTCTTCAAGGGTGAGCGCGACAAAGACCCCGGCAAGGAGGAGAATCAATGTTTCAATAGAGCGGTTCACGATCACCCGGTCAAACAACTGCAGGATGGTCAGGGGAAGAGCCAAGGCCAGGAGGTTGGCAAGGAAGCTGGAGATGGCCAGGCCGGGGAGCGCGCGACGCAGATCCGGAGATTCGAAGATGTGCCGGAAGATCCGGACAAGTCGAGGCTCTCGGGCCGTCATGTCCTGCTTGGTCCCAGCTTTTCGTGTTTCTGGAGCATGGGCAGGGGAGGAGGGAGCCGAGAGAGACGGAGTGTCAATTGGGTTCATGGCTTCACCACCTCACAGCGTCGTTTTGCTCGTTGCAGTTCTTCACACACGGCTTCGGCCTCTGCCTCGCTTTCCATGGGAGCCAGCCGCAAGCGATACCAGATGACGGGTTTTTCCTCACCGGTCCGCTCAACACCGCTTTCCACGGGATAGAGCAAGCGTCCGGCCATGATCTCCGGTTGATGGAGCCCCAGGTCGCGTGCCGCCGCTGCTGCTGCTGCCCGGTCGTAAAGTCCGCTGAGTTCGACGGCCCAAACACTTTCCAGGGCGTCCTCCTCATCCCAGGCAACATTTGACTCATCAAGCATTGATGGCTGTTCAGCCAAAATCGTTCCCCCCGCGACCAGCAAGTCGACCTCCGGACGTTGACCTTTGCCGGGCAAGGGGCCGCTGACCTCCACTCCACCACCAAGCGCTCGAAAGAGACGAATCAACCCCTTGTGCCGCTCCAGGCGAACCTGGAGGCGCTCGTCAAGGTTGCGATGGTGGGTTCGTTCCGTGATCAACAAGGTCAGGTAATCGGCGGCCTGCAATCCATACATGGTTTGGCTGTACTCCAGGGCCAAGGCGGAAGCTTCGCAGGCAACATCCAGGGCATCCAGACGCTGTTGAGTTCGACGCAGGGTGACCAGGGCGTCCTCCACCTCGCGGGTTGCATCATAAAGGGTCCGAACGTAGAGCTCGACCAGCTCCTCGAAGCGGGCTTTGGCGTATTTTTCTTCCCCCTTGCGCACACCGCCGTCGAAAATAGTCGCGGTGAGGCTTGCTATGGCATTGTAAGCCAGGCTGTGGGGCATGAACCACTCGGAGAAGTGGCGGCTCCCGTAACCGATTTGCGCCGTGAGATCCAGGGGAGGGAGAATCCTGGCCCGAGCCACGTCAATATCTGCATCCGCAGCCAGGAGGTCGGCTTCGACGGAACGGATATCAGGACGCCTGAGCAAAAGGCTGGAAGGAACTCCGGGAATCACGGCAGGCAGGGCAAGGCTGTCCAGGGTTTCGCCGGTAGTTTCGAAATCCGCCGGTATGAGTCCGACAATCCTGGATAACCTGTGCTGGATTTCTTCACGCTGGAGTTCCAGTTCCGGAATGACGGCCTTTACGCTGTAGACGGCGGAGCGCTGTTGTTCATAGTCCAGCCGGGTGGCGTCGCCCTGATTCAGGCGTCGCTCAACCGACTCCAGCATTTCCTCCACGACCCGCTCCGTTTCTCGGGCGATGCGCAACCTGTCCGTCAGGGAAAGATATTCGGCGTAGGCCGTAGCGACATCGGCAACCAGATTCATCTGAATGATGTCATGGTCAAAAGTGGCTTTCCACATTCGATATTCCGCGGCTTCGGCCAAGGCCCGTCTCTCGCCCCAAAGATCAAAGCGCCAGTCGCCGCGAATGCTGGCTTCGAAAATATTATGGCTTTCCACAGCTGTCCCACGAGGGTTGTCGCCCATACCTTGCTTCGGAGCTTCCACGCCGACCCGGGCAGGTATGCTCACCGTTGGCCATTGTCCGCCAACAGCCTGCCCAAACCGGGCCTGGGTATGGGCCACGCGGGCCGAGGCAATCCGCAGGTCCTGGTTGCGAGCCAGAGCAATGTCCACTAACCGGTCCAGTTCCTCGTTGCCCAAAGCCCTCCACCATGTGGGCAGGATGCCTTCCAGGGGAGTTTCGGAGAGCGGGGCGGAGAGTTTCTCGTCCACGGACGGCATTTGAAGAAACGTCGTCGGCATGGGGACTTCGGGAACGTCGTAGACATCTCGCTTGGCTGCACATGCTGTGACAAGGAACAGGACAAGGGCCAGAAGAAAAGAACGGGACAGGAAATGCGTACTGGTCATGGTTCCATTCCAAGGTACTGGATTACACTGTGGAACATCGGATGAACAAAACCGATGCGATGCTTTTCAGAGATAAAAAGGACGCCTTTCTTGATAGCCTCATCCACGCTGGCCTTAACAAAGTGCTCTTCCTCGTTCAAGGAGTGAACCAAATCTTGCAGGATGAGGCCCTTCGGTTTTGATGCGACAACGCCCAACATGCGGCGATCAAGGGCAGCCTGGTCCAGGTTGGCGGTAACAAGCAAAAGCAGGTTCAGCGGCAAATATTTTCTTGATTGATTGTTCTTTGAAGCCAATGAGGCCACAGTCAGGTGGTTGCGAGCCATTTCCAGGGCATAACGGGGATTGCCCCCGGCCAGTGCGGCAATGCTTCGAGAAATCTTGGGCAAACGGTCATCATCTCGTACAGCATCTTCAGAAACCACGTTTAAGGCCAACTCCTCAATTTCACCTATGTCCAGGGAGGGCACAAGAAGTGTTTCCTTATTCGTCTGCTTTCTCTGAGCAAGATACATCACTCCCCGGCTGTCAGCAGGCGGAACCATGAGCACCTGTTTTTGCTCCTCGGCCAACCAGTGGGCATCATCAACAACGAGAATATCATGGTCATCGTTTGCAAGGGTCTTGTGAAGCTCCTTCCATGTGCAGGCATGTCTGGAATAAGCGTCCCAGAACGGCTTGGGAGCCATCGACGGCAGACATCGCAAATGGCGGACAGCGTGGCCCGCTTCACGGCAGATGTGCGTGAATTCCGCGCAGAGACGGGATTTGCCGATTCCCGCTTCACCGCCAACAGCGTGTATTTTGGGACTTGGCGACTGAGGGCTTGCGGTCAAAATGTCCCGCAGGTTTTCGAGTTCAGGTTTTCGCCCATAAAAACGAAACGCTTCATTGGATTCATGCCATAGCAGGTCTTGCGGGGCATCTAAAGGCAGTAGCAGAGGAGCGCAGTTCTTGAGGTATGCTCCGCAGAGGCGGAGCAGGTCCATGACCGCGGCATCGAGATGAAGCGTTCCCGGTTCAGCAGTTTGGGCATGCTGACGGGCAAGGACAATGGCGCTGCTGGCAATGGCCTCCCCGGACCAGCCGCCGCGCCTATGCATGCTTGCCACGGCCAAACCTGCGGCGACCCCGCCTTTCAAAGTGCTCCCCGCGGATGTACCGGCTAGCTTTGCAGCTGTTTTCCAGGCTATCTGCAATGCACGCAGAGGCGCGGACTCGCTGGCCTGTTCGATGCCAAGGATTATATCGCATCCGGACTCGCGCCATGGCAGAAAAACGTCACTGGTTTCCTGAGCCTCGACCGCCATGGCTGTTTTCATCGTGCGCAATGACTCGGGAGATCCGGTCTGCATGGTTAAGCTCAACACAATGCATGGCCTCCGCTGCAGGATGATTTCTGACGGACTGAAGGACATTGCCTGGGAAAGCAATGAAGCCTGTTCGTGCCCCCGGGACAGAGCCATGGTGCGCCGGGACACCTTGAGCTTTCGAAAAAGAGCGACCACATGCTGTTTCACGGTGCCGAGGCCTATGCCAAGTTCAAAGGCAATTTCATTGTTGGATTTGCCTAGACGGATAAGCTCTAAAATTTCACGTTGGCGTTGGGAAAGGTTGGATATGGGGGGGCTGCTTTGTGGCAAGGAAAGCTCCGGAGCTGGATCAAATAAATGAAAAGTCGAGCGTTTTTGTCGAGTTAATGAAAGATGTAACTATTATCAATTGTCTTTGCAACCAGCCGGCAAGCTCCTCTTGGCCCAAATCGCGCATCAGACGCCCTAATGAGGTCAAAAGTGTTTTTTTGCGCCCTGGGAGGAAAAAGGCTAATCTGACTTTTTTTGTGAACGATCCTGTCATTTTTTCAACCTTTCAACCACGAGGAATGCAATGAAGATTCTGCGTGCATCACGCATGGACCGATGCATCGGTTGTCACTCCTGCTCTTTGGCCTGCGCGAGGCAGGTGCATAAGAAGCTCTCCTGGAGCATGGCCGGCATCCGTATCAAATCCAGCGGCGGCATTACCACCGGCTTCGAAGCCAGGCTCTGTCTGGCTTGCGACCCGGCTCCCTGCGTCAAGGCTTGTCCAACCGGCGCTTTTTCCCAGCGTAAAGGCGGCGGTGTAATCGTAAAAATGAAGCTGTGCATTCAGTGTGGCAAATGTGCTCCAGCCTGTCCGGTGGACGCCGTCTATCTGGATGAGAAGGCACAGCCGTACGTATGCATTCATTGCGGCCGGTGCGTGGAGTTCTGCCCCCACGACTGTCTGGAAATGCGTCAAAAACAAGAACATGTCCGTCGGGGAGGTGGCGCTAATGACTGATACCGCGTTTCGTGTCTGCATCGTTCACCTGGACCGAGACAAAGGCGAAATCATCTCCTTTGGCGACAAGAACGTCCATATCGGCGGCAGTGGTTTGGCCGCGGCCTTGTTTGAAACGTACGGCCTGCCGGAGGAACCTTGGTCTCACCCGGACCAGCCCCTGATCTTCGCCATCGGTTGCCTGACCGGCTATTTTCCGCTGATGTCCAAGGTCGTCTGCGGATTCAAATCGCCCCATCACGACCAGTACGCCGAATCCCACGCCGGCGGTCGGCTGGCCCTGGCCATACGCTTTGCCGGATACGACGCCGTGGTGCTGCGCGGCCGGGCCGAATTGCCCGTGGCCGTGCATGTGGGCTCCAAAATCATCGAAACCAAGGATGCCAATTATCTCTGGGGCGCCAACGCCCTGACCACGGGCCGTGTGATCCGCAGGGCCTTTCCCGGCGCTTCCGGCCACCGCAGCATCCTGCGCATCGGCCCGGCCGGAGAAACATTGTCCGCCTATGCCTGCATCAACGTGGACACCTTCCGTCACTTCGGGCGACTGGGCGCGGGATCGGTCATGGGCGCAAAGCACGTCAAGGCCCTGGTGATCTCCGGGGACGGGGACCTGGAATTGCCTGGCGCGGATACCAAGGCCTATGCCAAGCTGTTCAAGAAAGTCCATGACGACATGACCGCCACGGAAATGATGAGCAAGTACCACAACCTGGGCACCCCTGGAAACGTGGCCCCGCTCAACGCGCTCAAGTCCCTGCCCATCCGCAACCTGACCCAAACCACGGATCCCGAAGTGGACGGTATTTCCGGCGAAACCTTTGCCAAGGACCTGCTGGTCCGCAACACCGCCTGCGCCGGTTGCCCGGTGGGCTGCATCCACGTGGGCATGCTCCGGGAGCAGTTCCAGGACGAACACCGGTTCCAGATTCGCCAAGTGGCCTACGACTATGAACTGATCTTCGCTCTGGGGTCGATGCTCGGCGTGATGAATGCGTCCGACTGCCTGGCTCTGATGGACGAAGTGGAAAAGGAGGGACTGGACGCCATGAGCACCGGCGTGGCCTTGGCCTGGGCCACGGAGGCGTATCAGAAAGGCCTTTTGACCAGGGAACAGGTAGAGGAGGAGCTGGTTTTCGGCGATACCGCGGCCTACAGGGAAGCCATCTGGTGCCTGGGCCACGCCAAGAACGAATTCTACGCGGACTTGGCCAAAGGCGTGGCTCACGCCGCATCAAAATACGGCGGCGAGGATTTTGCCTGCGTTCTGGGTCAGGAAATGGCCGGATACGCCACCGGAGAGACCTTCTTTGCCTCCCAGGCCCTATCCTTCCGCCATTCCCACCTGGATACCGGAGCCTATGGATACGACCAGAAAAAACACGACAAGGACCCGGAAAAGGCCACCCGCTATTTCGTGGAGGATGAACGGGAACGTGTCTTGTTGACCTCCCTGGTCTCCTGCCTCTTTGCCCGGGGGGTCTACAAAAAGTCGCTTCTGGCCGAATGCCTGAAGGTCGTCGGCCTGCCCGAACTGGCCGAGAATATGGACAAGGCCGCCGAGGAAATGCAGCGCCTGCGCTGGCGGATGCGCCTGGCCACGGGATATGAACCGGAAAAGACTACTATTCCGAAGCGATTTCTAGAGGTGGAAACCTGGGCCGGCAAGATGGACCCCAAGTACCTGGAAAACCTGCGCCAATCCTACACCAAGGCTATCCGGGAACTGGGAGCGCCGCTTCCGCCCAAGGAAGAGGAGGAGGCGTAAGCTTTCAGCGCTTGGAGTTGCATGATTCAGTCTGTCGGCAAAACCGACGTTCGAAGGCAATAAAAATCCCGGCTCCCCTTGGAGCCGGGATTTTTATTGCGAGTCGTGTCGCGTGGCGTGTGCCACGCGGATGAATGGAACTCGACTGCTAGTCGACCTTGAAAAACGCCTTTTTCGCGGCGTTGCAGACCGGACATTTTTCCGGAGCATCACCTTCAATCGTATAGCCGCAGACGCTACAGACATGGACGTCGGTCTCGGCCTGTTTGCCCAGATTCTGAAGGGCTTTTTCGTAGAGGCCGGCGTGAATTTTCTCCACTTCATTGGCGAAATGAAAGCCGCGTTCCACGGCCTTCTGACCTTCCTCCTGGGCATCGGCGATCATTTCCGGGTACATTTTCGTGAACTCGTGAGTTTCTCCGCTGAGTGCCTCCTTTAGATTTTCCTCAGTGGTGCCGATGCCGCCCATCAGCTTGAAGTGGGCGTGTGCGTGAACGGTTTCCGCCTCAGCCACGGCTCGAAATAAACGGGCTACCTGGGGATGACCTTCCTTGTCGGCTTGCTTGGCAAAAGCCAGGTATTTCCGGTTGGCCTGGGATTCACCGGCAAAGGCTTCCTTGAGATTGTTCATGGTCTTGGACATGACGTTTCCTCCTTGAGAAGGGTTAAGTGTGCTGTGGTGGACGACGGCAAGGACTCGAAAGTGAGCCAAGGTTTGTCGTCAATGGGATACTTTTCCTATAGTTCAAGACCAGCCGCAAGGGAACCCGTTGAATCGTCCTTGAAAAAAGACTAAGACTCTTCGGACGAGGGGACGTCCCTTCGGATTGCGGTCGGATTTAAGCTGAATGGGCCGTTCGAACCTGGGACAAGGTGGGGCGTATGCTGGGAACCATGAAGGAACGCGATTTCCGACGGCTCAGTGAATTCGTGCAAAAAAAGTGTGGCATCAAGATGCCGCCGAGCAAAAAGACGATGATGGAAGCCCGGTTGCAGCGGCGCCTTCGGGCGTTGAATTTAACCGAGTACCATGACTACTGCGAATACGTCTTCAGCCCTCAAGGGACGGAGAGCGAGATCCCTCACCTGATCGACGCCTTAAGCACCAACACCACCAGTTTTTTTCGTGAACCGCACCACTTCCAATACCTGACCTCCACGATTTTGCCGACTTGGTGGCAACGCTTCAGTCATGCCCGGGAGTTGGCGGTCTGGAGCGCGGGATGTTCCTCTGGGGAGGAGCCGTACACATTGACCATGGTCCTGGCCGAGTTCCAGGAACAGAATCCGCTTTTTCGCTGGTTTATCCTGGCCACGGACATCAATACCCAGGTGCTGGAACGAGCGGCCAAAGGCATTTATCCGGACGACAAGCTCCATTCCATCCCCAGGGCTTTACATCAAAAGTATCTGTTGCGAAGCAAGGACCGAACCAAGAAACTGATCCGGATCATCCCCGGATTACGTGAAAAGATTCGATTTCGTCGCCTGAACTTCATGGAGCGGTTCAGTTTTCGCGAACCCATGGACATCATTTTTTGTCGCAACGTGATGATCTATTTCGAGCGGGACGTCCAGGAGCGTCTGATCCGCAACTTTCTGGAACATTTGCACCCCTGGGGGCACTTGATCATCGGCCACTCGGAAAGCCTCGCCGGGATGGATCTCGGTCTGATTCAGGTGGCGCCGACGGTGTATCGCAAGGCGTAGTTTCTTCTCCTTGATTTGAAAAACCTTGGCGATTTCCTGGGTTGGAAAAAGAGTTCGGCGCTCCCTTGACAGCCGACTGTCTCTTGGCTAGATACTCACCTCTTCGAGCGGGAATAACTCAGTGGTAGAGTGCAACCTTGCCAAGGTTGAAGTCGCGGGTTCAAATCCCGTTTCCCGCTCCATTTTTTTTTGAGGCGGCATAGCCAAGTGGTAAGGCAGCGGTCTGCAAAACCGCCATTCTCCGGTTCAAATCCGGATGCCGCCTCCATTCTTTATCCTCGGTTTCTTATCGAGCGGGAGTAACTCAGTGGTAGAGTGCAACCTTGCCAAGGTTGAAGTCGCGGGTTCAAATCCCGTCTCCCGCTCCACATTCCCTTCTTTCCCCGACTGATTCACTTCCACGTATTTTCCAGCCCTTACCTCAACATGGCCAAGCCCAACACCGGTAAAGCTGGAACGCCCAACGGCAATTCCCGATTGCAACTGCTTAGCCGGTCAGTGTCCAGCGCGGAACTATCGCGGCTTCTTGAACAGGCCTCCCTTGATCAGCTTTTGGAGCTTGTCTCCGCCAGGCACGCGGTCCATTTCGAAACCGTACGCATCGGCGAGGACGTTCTGGAGTGCCTCCAGCTTTCGGATATGGAAGCCTATATTGATCAACGCCTGAACCTTTCTTCGTTCACAGTCGGCCCTGAATCGGGATCAGAAGCGGGAGTGGGAATAGACGCCTTACCGCTTTGGGCCAAGATATGGCCGGCTTCCCTGCCCTTGGCCATGTATATGCGTGGGGTTGCCCCTGGTTCCGAGGAGCGGGTTCTGGAGATCGGGGCAGGCCTGGGCTTGGCCGGGTTATTCGCGGCCAAGCGTGGGTTTTTCGTGGTTCTCAGCGATATTGTCCCCGAAGCTTTGCTTTTTGCGCGTATCAATGCATTACGCAATGGGCTCGGCGACACAGTCGTCGTTCAGGCCGTGAACTTTATTAAGGAAGACCATCCGGAGCGCTATCACCGGATCATTGCTTCAGAAGTTCTCTACCGTGAGCAATTTTTTGATCCATTGCTTTCTTTTTTACGGACTCATTTGGAACCCATGGCCACCGCGGAAATTCTGCTTTCCGCGAATTCCGGGCGGCGTGCGATAAAATTTTTTGCCGCCGCGAAGGATTACTTTCAAATCTCCCGTTCCTGTGTTCCTTCACCGGTGCCCGCGGTCAATTTTCACGGACTTTCCGGGACCGAGGCCAACCAGGAAACGTATCTTTACCGATTGAGGCCGCGATGAGCATTCGTCTGCAATCATGTCCCAAGGGACATACCCTGGAACTGGACAAGGTTTGTCCTCCCCAGGAAACGGTAGCCAAGGTTCGTGCTTCTCTGGAGGTTTTTGGGGAAGACGTGCTGGCCGAGACCCGGCGCATCGATACCGGACGGCTGGGCATCCCGGTCTATCTGAGCATCTGCGGTAAAACAGCCCGCAGGGTCATGCCAACACGTAAACAAATGGGTAAGGGAGCGTCCGCCATCCAGGCCGAGGCCTCGGCCTTGGTGGAACTGGCTGAACGATTTAGTTTCTTCAGTTTTTGGCAAGGTATTCAGGATACCGAGCCTTGCACCTGGAGTGAGGCACAGCGAAAATGGCCGGGACAAGTTCTGCCGATTTCCGAGATCGCCTGCTCCGTCTCCGATACGTTACCTGAGGAACAAATAGAAAGCCTGATGGATCTCGTTGCCTGGCGCTTCGTGCCGGCAACCCGGCTGGATACCGGCCGGGAGTTTCTCGTTCCGCTGGAATGGTTTCGAAAGATCAATGAATTCAACGGATCATCCGCTGGAAACACTCCTGAAGAGTCGATCCTTCAAGGCGTATGCGAGCTGGTGGAACGCCATGTCTGCGCCGTGGTGGACCGGGACCGACCAGTGACGCCTTCCCTTGATCCGGCCAGCTTTACCGACCCCGTGCTTCACGAACTGATGGACGCCTTCAAGCGCGAGGGCATCGTCGTCGTATTGAAGGATTTCTCCCTGGGCCTTCCCGTGCCCACCGTGGCTGCCGTGGCCCATGATCCGGCAACGTTTCCGGAACGCAGCGAAATCGTCTTCACCGCCGGAACAGCCTCGACGCCATCCAAGGCGGCCATTCGCGCCCTGACAGAGGTTGCGCAACTGGCCGGAGACTTTGAAACCGGCAGCAACTACGAAGCCTCCGGGCTGCCTAAATTCACTGAGCTTTCCCAGATTGCCTGGTTATTGGAAGGAGACGTAGTTCCCCTGTCCAGCTTGCCGGACATTGGACGCGAGGATATTCTGGATGAACTAACGAAGCTTTGCGACGGGCTGGAGCGAATGGACTTTCGGGCGTACAGCGTGGAGACGACGCAACCGAAGTTGGGAATTCCGGCTCATTACTCCTTCGTACCGGGCTTTCAGTTCCGAGAGCGGGCCTTGAATCCCTGCGTGGGCTTGTTCGTCGGGCGCATGTTGGCCGAGGAGGCCCTTCCGGAGCAGGCCAAGGCCGGCTTGGAGCACTTGGCCCTGTTGTATCCCAACGCCTCCTTTCCGATGTTTTTCCAAGGGCTACTGGCCGTGCGTCAAGGACGCTTTTCCGAGGCCTTGGAAGCCCTGGCCAAAAGCGAATCAGGGCTGGAACAGCGTGACGATCAAGCTCTGGCCGCGTTTTATCAGGGATATGCCATGAGCCGGGAAGAGCAATGGTCGAGCTGTCTGCCGCATTTGGACCGGGCAATCCATCTTTGCCCAGAGGTAAAGGAGTACTTTAACCTTCGTGGAGTAGCCAAATTCAAGCAGGGCGAGTACGTCGGAGCCGAGGCGGATTTTCGAAGCGCGTTGGATTTGGACAGCGGCTCGGCCATGGATCTGGCGAACATGGGGCTGTGCGTCAAGTTTCAAGGGCGTTTGGAAGAAGCGGAGGCCTTGTTACGTTCCGCGTTGGAACTCGACTCGACCTTGGATTTCGTGCGTGAGCACCTTCTGGAGTTACAATCCCCCGAGAAAGCCGACGACTGATCTCCGATATTGAAAAAGGTTTCTCGCTTTTTTCGCCATCCAGCATTGACAACGAATGTCCTTGCATTTTATAAGGTAAAAGGATTCAGCGCACATCACGAATGGATTGCAGGATTGATCGCTGTTTATGTTCTCACGGAATGTCCCATAGTCGGAAATGGGCCATTTCTGATCATCACGAGAATCGTCGGTTTCGGGTCTCGTGGTTTTTGACAAGGGCCTCGGTCAGGTACGAAATGTACACTCATTTTGAGATTTAACAAACGCTTAAGGAGGTTTGGACAATGGCTACTGTAGAATTTAAGGGTACTAACTTTGAAGTTGACGAAGATGGTTTTTTGCAGCGCTTTGAAGACTGGACTCCGGATTGGGTAGAATACGTTCAGGAAAGCGAAGGCATTAAAGAGTTGACCGACGAGCACCAGAAGGTTCTCGATTTTCTGCAAGACTACTATAAGAAAAACGGCATTGCTCCGATGGTTCGTATCCTGTCCAAAGTGACCGGCTACAAACTGAAGCATATCTACGAGCTGTTCCCCTCCGGACCCGGCAAGGGAGCCTGTAAAATGGCCGGTCTTCCCAAGCCCACCGGTTGCGTATAAATCAGCAATTCACCGGTTTTACAAAAAAGCGGAGCCCCTTGGGCTCCGCTTTTTTTTGTGCGATCGACAGTATACATTCATCTTGCGGATAAAACTCTTTCACACCTCGAAATCCAGAAAACGAGCCTGGGCGGGCTTCCGGGATCTGGCTTCCGACTTGACCTGTCCAATGGCCTTTATTACCCGTGAATCCTGCCCCATGAACCTATGAATTCTAAGGAGACCAACTCATGAAACCCATGGACTTGCTGCATATCGGATTGGGAGCGGCCTTCATGGCCAAGGAAAAGATCGAGGCCCAACTCAAGGACTTGGAACAGTTAGGGACCATCAGCAAAGAAGAACTGAATCGCTTTGTGGAGGAAGCCCAACAACGGGCTAAGCAGGAAACCGAGGAGTTGGATGCCAGGATAAAGGAAAAGGTCGCCGAGGCGGCCCGGGAACTGGGGTTGGCCACCAAGGAGGACATCGCGGAGATCAAGGCCTTGTTGATGAAGCGGAATGCGTAGCTATTACGCGCCGCGACGAATCTGGGGCGCTTTTCGATTTTTGGCGACTATTTTCGCCACGGTCCTGAAGCGCCGCCACATTCTCTTCATTCCGCCCCTGGGGCCGGCGGCCTTGAAAAAGACCGTCCTGGATCTGGGCGTCAGCTTCATCAAGCTGGCCCAAGTCCTGGCCACGCGGGCGGATTTTTTTACCGAAGAGTATTTGGTGGAACTGCGCACCATCCACGACGAGGTCGCGCCCATGAGCCAGGCCGACCTGGACGTGATGTACCGCCGGGCCTTCGGCGACTCCCCGCCCTTTGTCCGGTTCGAGCCCGAGCCCATGGCCAGCGCCTCCATTGGTCAGGTCCACTGGGCCCAGTTGGCGGACGGCACCGAAGTAGCGGTGAAGATCCGGCGGCTGGACATCGAGCGCAAGGTCCGGGTGGATATCCGGATACTGGAATTCTTCCTGGGCCTGTTCCGGCCCTTTTTCAGCGTTTACACCCGCAATTCCCTGGAAGCCGTCCTGACCGAGTTCTCGGCCATGATCCTCAAGGAAGTGGACATGAACATCGAGCGGGACAATCTGCGCAAGTTCCGGGAGATGTACACCCGCGACGACGTCCATTTTCCCAGTTATTACAACCAATACAGCAATGAGGATGTTCTGGTGATGAGCTTCGAGCACGGGGTGCGGGTGGACGACGCCGCGGCCCTGGAGCGGCTGCGCATCCCATTCGACCGGATCATGGACACCCTGGTGGACTTTTACACCGAGCAGATGCTGGTCAAGGGGCTGTTCCACGCGGACCCGCATCCGGGCAACCTGTTCGTGCGCGAGGATGGAACCCTGGTTTTGCTGGACTTCGGGATGGTCAAGCGCCTGTCCAATTCCTCCAAGATGGCCATGATCGAAATGGTGGAGGCGGCCTCGGCCCGGGATTTCGAGATGTTCATCGCGGCCTGCGAGCGCCTGGGCGTGATCACGCCCTCGGCCCCGCCGGAGGAAATGCTGGAGTTCGCGGAACGGATGTTCGACATCTTCGGAAACATCGACCTGGACGCGGCCAGCATGCAGACCCTGGCTCTGGACGTGCTCTTTTCCATGAAGGAGACGCCCTTCAAGATGCCCCAGGAGGTGGTCTACGTGCTTCGGGCCAGTACGCTGATCGAGGGGCTGGGCACCAATTACGTGGAGAATTTCAACGGAGTGAAGGACATTCTGCCGGTGCTCCGGGAGAAGCTGCCCAAGGCCCTGGGCTTCGACAAGGGGCTGGTCAGTCAGGTCCGCCGGGAAATCAGCACCCTGCCCATAACCTTCAAGCGGATCAAAACCATCATCACGGACCTCAGCGAACAGAAGCTGCAAGTGAAGATATCCCGGCATACCGTGGACCAGATCAACGAGCGGTTGCGAGGACTCTTGCGTCCGTTGGTGGGCGGT
Organism: Desulfonatronum thiodismutans; assembly: GCF_000717475.1. Lineage (NCBI taxonomy): Bacteria > Pseudomonadati > Thermodesulfobacteriota > Desulfovibrionia > Desulfovibrionales > Desulfonatronaceae > Desulfonatronum > Desulfonatronum thiodismutans. The sequence goes on along the minus strand of NZ_JPIK01000011.1, from coordinate 72,528 downwards.
TTCCTTTGCATCATCACAGCGTTTTTTGTGTTGTTGCTGGACGTGGAATACGGAAGGGTCGTGGCGATAACGCTGTTCGGATTCGGCGTGCTACGGATGCTACTCGGGGTACGCTGAGCAGGATCAGCTTTTCGGCGCATGCCGTACGGTCAGCTCCGCGGGGCGGCTCGGGGCTTGGTTGCCCTGGCTGAGAAAGACCCCGGCCAGGACCAGTATTGCCGCCGCGTACTGCATGGGCAAGAGCCGTTCACCAAGGATCAGCCAGCCCAGAAACAGGGTGATCACCGGGATCAGGTTCACGAAAATAGCGGCCTGGCCCGCCGGGAGGCGGCTGATGCCGAAGTTGTAGAACCAGTAGGCCACGATGGTCACGCCGATGCCCAGGTACAGGATGGAGAGCACGGCTCCCAGGTGGAATGTGTCCGGCAGAGGAGTGCCTGGTAAAAAAATGATCGGCAGAAAAAAGACGCACCCCACGAAGGCTTGGACCGCGGTCAGGAACAGCGGACTGTAGCGGACGCAGAGCTTTTTCAGGGCGATCATGCTTCCCGTGGCGCAGCACATGGCCAGAAACTCCAGGAAGTTGCCCAGCAAGGGATTGGGGGCGTGCTCCGTGCTTTCCGAGAGCAGGGTCAGCCAGATCACCCCCAGGATGGCCAGAAGAAAACCGAACCATGTCCGAGGCCGCAGTCGCTCCTTGAGCACGACCCAGGCCGCCATGGCCACCATCAACGGGAGCATGGCCACGATCATCCCGGCCTGGGAGGCGCTGGTGTAGGTCAGGGCCATGCCTTCGCAGACAAAATAGAGGCAGGGTTCGCACAGGGCCATGAACAGCAGGAGTTTCCAGTCCCCGCGCTGATACCGCTCGGACTTGAAGCGCCTCACCAGAAGCAGCAGGCCGCCGCTGGCCAGAACCATCCGGGCGAAAACCACGAACATCGGCCCGTACACCCCGATGGCCAGCTTCATGGCGATGAACGACCCGGCCCAAAGCACCGTGGCCGCGAACAACGCCCCGGTGGCCAGCCGATCCACGCTGCGCAACATGTTATTTCCTCACACTTTCAAAAATGATGTCCAACTCTTCAACAATGATGTTGATGGACCGCAGAGTGCCGTGATGCCCTGTGCCAGTTCCGTCATAGGGTGTCAAACCGGCGCTGATGCATCCTTTGATCCTTTGTCCCCAGGAGGTTTCCATGACCAATCCCACGAATGTCCCGACTTTGACCAAAGACCGTTTTGACGCCGTGATTTTTGACATGGACGGCGTGGTCACCGACACCGCCGGCCTGCACGGCAAGGCCTGGAAGGAGATGTTCGACCGGTTTCTGGAAGAACACGCCCGCAAGAGCGGGATCCCCCAGGAACCGTTCGATCTTGGCCGGGACTACCTGGATTACGTGGACGGCAAGCCCCGTTTTGACGGGGTACGCGGCTTTCTGGCTTCCAGAGACATATCCCTGCCCGAAGGCTCTCTGGACGACGAACCAGGCACGGGAAGCGTTTACGCTCTGGGCAACTGGAAAAACAGGCTGTTCGGCAAACTGCTGGAAGAGGAGGGGGCCGTGACCTATCCCGGCACGGTGGAATTGATTCACAAGCTGCACGACGGCGGATTCAAGACCGCGATCATCTCCTCCAGCAAAAACGCGGAAACAATCCTGCGTTCCGCGGAAGCCCTGGATCTGTTCGAAGCCAAGGTGGACGGCGTGGATTCCCTGGAATTGGGCATCGACGGCAAGCCCGCACCGGACATTTTTCTCAGCGCGGCCCAGGAACTGGGCGTTGAACCGAGCCGGGCCGTGGTGGTGGAAGACGCCGTTTCCGGGGTCCAGGCCGGAAGGGCCGGCAACTTCGGTCTGGTGATCGGGGTGGATCGGGGCGGCAACCGGGAGGCCTTGATGGCCAATGGCGCGGACGTGGTGGTGGAGGATTTGGACGAAGTGTCCGTGGAGTGAGCCGTCTCGCTTGTTCAGCTCTCTTGGCTGGACGAAGAGCCCTGTTCGCGGCCTTTGTCCGTCTCCCGACCGGCAAGGGCGCGGTTGCGGCGGTGAAGTAGGGCCATTGCCAGTAACAGGCCGACCACGGTCACCATGTCGTGCCGAAGCAGGAACAGGGCCGTCCAGATTGCCAAGCCGAGAAACAACGCGGCCTGCGTTGATCGTGAAGGGATGCGGTGAAAATCGGGGCGACGTCGGGCAACAACCTGACAAGCGACGAAAATCGTGACGCCCAGGAGTCCGACAAGGGCTAACGTCGGTTCAAGAACTGCGTACACGGGCCTCGGGTGCGGAATGAAGGGAACGAGAGAGTGGAAGTACCGATTGGAGAAAACTTGAAGCCATGCGGACGGCATGGTGCGGGAGGGGCCGTCCGCATGGCATCAGGAGGGGATTGGGAGGCGATTTAGGTGATAATGTCGGCAATCGCGCCCTTGCCGGTGGCATATGCGCCGAGGACATTCTTGGCGAAGTCATAGGTTTGGCTCATGTCGCCGAAGCCGCCCTTGGCGCCTCCAGGGCCGTTGTTCATGTATTCAAAGGTCTTGTTTACGACGGCGGCTCCAAAGGTCTGCTTGTCCACCGGAGCAAAAGAAGAGCCGGAGGCGTTGTTCAGGTTGTCCATGGTCTTTTCCACCACCGCCGCGCCGAAATTCGACCTGCTTTGCGTGCCCGGAGATTGCCATGCCGTTTCAATACCAGTGATGCTCATGTCGGTCCCTCCTTGCCTATTTTGTAATATAGTACCGACAAGATAACCTGATGAGAAGTAAATGGCAATGCTTTTCGTAAAATCGAGTGGCGCGATAAAACTTCTCCACGATGTGGGCCGTCTGAGACCGCCAAAATCGCGTATTGAAGCCATTCACGTTTTGGTGATAGGAGTCTGATGAGCAACTTTTCTCCACCTTGAAAATTCAGGAGCCTCCGATGTCCCTGCTCTCCGTGCAAAGCGCATTCGGCCTTTTGGCTTTCGTCCTGATTGCCTGGTCCTTGTCGGAAAACCGGAGAGCCGTTCGGCCTCGTTTGATCCTTGCCGGGATCGGCCTGCAACTGGGTCTGGCCCTGGTTCTGCTCAAATTGCCCATTTTTACTGACTTCTTCCTGCTCCTGAACAAGGCCGCCGAAGCCCTGGAAAGCGGTACCCGGGCCGGGACCACCTTTGTCTTCGGCTACCTCGGCGGCGGCACTCTGCCTTTTGAGGAACCTTACAGCGGGGCGGCGTACATCTTCGCCTTCCGGGCCCTGCCGGTGATCATCGTCACCGGGGCTCTGACAACCCTTTTCTACCACTGGAGGATCATCCCGGTCCTGGTCCAGGGTTTTTCCGCCGTACTGCGGCGGACCCTGGGCATCGGCGGGGCACTGGGTGTTGGCGCAGGGGCCAACGTCTTCGCGGGCATGGTGGAATCCCCGTTGTTCATCCGGCCCTATGTCGCCTCCCTGACGCGGAGCGAACTCTTCGCCCTGATGACCTGCGGCATGGCTACCGTCGCCGGGACCGTGCTGGTGCTCTATGCCGGAATCATCGGAGGCGCGGTGCCGGGCGCTTTGGGGCACATCATGACGGCGTCCCTGGTCAGCGCCCCGGCCGCGATCCTGGTTTCCGGAATCCTGATTCCGGAAACCGAATCGCCGACCATGGGCGAAGTCGTTCCTCCGGTGGAGACTGTTTCCTCCATGGACGCCGTGGTCAAGGGCACGGCGTTCGGCCTGCACATCTACCTGCACGTCGTGGCCTTGCTGATTGTTTTGGTGGCCCTGGTCAGCATGGTCAACTCCGCGTTGGGACTGCTGCCCGATCTGGGCGGAGAGCCAATAACCCTTCAAGGGCTTCTGGGATACGTGATGATGCCTCTGGTCTGGCTGGCCGGAGTCCCCTGGAGCGAGGCCCATGCCGCTGGCGGATTGATGGGCGTGAAGGTGATCCTGAACGAACTACTGGCCTATCTGGATATGGCCGCGCTGCCTGAAGGAACTCTCTCCTCGCGCAGCGCCCTGATCATGACCTACGCCATGTGCGGATTCGCGAACATCGGCAGCCTGGGCATCCTGATCGGCGGGCTGATCAGCATAGCTCCCGAACGCAGCCGGGAAATCACGGCTCTGGGCCCGCGTTCGATCCTCACCGGAGTGCTGGCCACCTTGATGACCGGGGCCGTAGTCGGGATTCTGAGTTGATCCTTGGTCAGATTTTTGTGGGGAGCATTACGCGTTTCTGTAAATCGGGATGGGAGCATTACGCATTTTTTGATGAGCCACACTCTTTTAGGCCGCCCCTTCGGGGCTGGATAAAATATCTCATTGATATCCCAGGGCGTTGCCCTGGGCTGTACTTGTTTCGCCCTTTCAGGGCTTGATTTCAGCCCCAAAGGGGCGACATGTTCTAGCCCAAGGGCAACGCCCTGGGACAACGATGGGGAAAGCAGGTAGAGTCCCTTCCTGTAAGGGCGACCTACCTCAGCGAACGCTAAATTTTGTGATAAACGCGTAATGAACCCTTTTAGTGAATTGCCGGGAGCAAGGCTCTTTCGGTTCATGCGTGCTTGGCCGGGAACGGACTCGAGACCGTGCGAGCCGTCCGCTCCCGAAAAAATTGCAGTGTCAAAAAGGCGCAAGCCGCGTGGCTTGAATTGGTTGGCGGTTTTTACATGGAAAAAAACAAAAGAACGAACATACAATGCATCTCAACCCTCAGGGCGTCCATACCAGATTTTGAACTATTTTAAATAATTAGGTGCTACGTAATAAATTTTTGCTCCTGAAATATTTCCAGTTTTACCATACAAAGCACCAACAACAAACCCACTATATGACCCAAAAGTGATGGTACCCTCTGGCGCATGCACTGTTCCAAACCACTGTCCATCTCCAATGTTGAAATTTCCATGAGTTTCAAGGTAAACACGGGCAGCTAACTCTCTAACATCAGCATTTGGCTTGCCATCCTTTAATATCGGATCATAGCTTGTACCATCGATCGATACAAATACTTCAAACCCTCCTCCTGTTTGAAAAGAGTTTTTTATAAAAATATTGATATCATCGCTAGATGATAAATCGAGGTAAAGTCTGCCACTCCAGCCATAATTGATATTTTGAAAGTAGTAGTTGCCACCTTGAAGATATAACTTACCACTACCTCCGAAATTGACATTCCCATGTGAACCAGGAGAAACCTTAGCCGTTTGAGCCCATCCGCCGGTACCGTAATTTGATCCCCCTGCAGAAAAATCTGTCTTTGCAGGCATTGATACACTTGAAAAGTCAAAAAAAACTGGACATACCGGCAACTTAAGTGCAGGAGGAACAGCGTTTTCAATTTCATTTCCAGATATAATGGTACTTGGTCCTTTTTGAATATTTTTACCTGATGTGGCATTTCCAAAAATACGAGCCGATCCTGTCAGATCTATTTTTCCACCGGAATATGCATTACCACCAACAAAAGAAGATCCAGAAATTTCCAAACTTCCAAAAGCATAAACATTAACCCCTGCGCTGGCACCATTTAAAATTTTAATGCTTCCATTACAAGCATGGATATCACCGTCTGTATTAGACCCTGCACCACTAATTACTATATCACCTTTTGCATAAATACTACCTTCTAATTTAGCTCCATTTAAAATAGAAACATTTCCTTCAGAAAAAATATCGCCAACGAGTTTAGAGCCTCCTGAAAGCGTGATATCTCCAGAGCTATGAAGATCGCCAATGACATTTCTTCCGCTTGTGAGAGTGATGCCCATTTCAGCATAGACATCACCAGTTATAAATGGTCCTTCAGACGACTCGCCACCATCAATAGTTAATATATCCCCAAGAACAATAATATCTGCATCTTCTATATATACGCCTCCAGTAGAAAAATTTGATGCCATTAAAATTACATAATCGCCATTTTGGTCAATGATGTATTCGAAATCAGTAGCTAAAGAGAACGAGACATCACCCAACTCAGCCCTGGAGGTGACGATGATTTTCTCCAGATTAACTCCTGCGATGACTTCACCGGCATCCAGGCGGAATTCTCCTGGTCCAAGTGTTATTGGGTCTGTTATACTATCAATACGGTTCTTGAATTCTTCGGCCTTAGCATTCTTTTCAAAGTTCACGTCATCCTTGACGACTTTTGCCACCGCCGCCGCGTAGTTCAATCCGGATTGCGCCAGCAGGATAACCTGGTCGTGGGGGACGCGCTTGGCCATGTCCGTTCCGCTCCGGCTGGTAATAGTGTACACTCCCACCGAAAGCGTGGTCAGGACGACCATGCCGATGATGACGTAGACCAGGGTAAAGCCGGCGGAATTGGATGGAATGCGTCTTGCGGCGCTGTGGCGGGTGGGCATGGGCTTGGTCCTTGTGATATTTCTTCCTACTCGATGCAGCCATAGCCGCTGACAAGTTTGTATGGGGAGACACGGGATGTAAAAGTCCTGGTTTCCCCCTCGGCAACATCTACAACCATCGTCATGGTGATGGAATTGTCGGAAAAGGTAAAGGAAGCCCCGCTGGGTGCGGGTAAAATGCGCGTCACAGATGGATTCGATCCTTGCTGAGACTCAAAGATCAGGGTGGAATTGTCTGAGTTAACGGTGTCTATCTCGCAGGCTGAAGCCAGCTCAATGGCCATTCTTCCGAGTTGATGCTGAGCATCGATCAGGGCTTCGGCGTTTCGCTCGGCAAAAATCGCGCCGCGAATCACGCTGAATAGCCCCATGGACGTGCCCACGGCCAAGACGCCGAGAATGACCAGTACGGCGATCACTTCGATGAGTGTGAAGCCTGATCCGCGAGGGGAGAGTTGGTTTTGACGGCCCATAGCTACTTTGTCTTTTCCGTGAACAGGTACGTCAACGGGCTCAACCCATCAGGCGTGGCAAAGGTAACTTCCAGTCCGTTGCTGCTTCCTCCGGCGATGTCCAGGAAGGTTTTGGAAACAACGTAATATTTGCCGTAATCGTCGTTATCATGTGCCCCGACATCCCCGATGGCTGTGGACAATAAACTGAGGTCGCCATGATGGTTGACCTCGTAGTCGGCGACAATCCGGGACATGACCGTGTTTAGTTCGTACAACTCCTGGCGGGTTTGCAGAAGCTCGACGCTGTCATACACGCCGCTCTGAAAAAATGGCACAATCATCACCGCGAAAATGCCTACGAGAAGCAGGGTGATGATCAGTTCGATGAGGGAGAAGGCGGGGGATTTTTTCATGCTGGCAAGGAAAAAGGGATGGCACATTATTTTTATACCCGTTCCGACCAGGACAGATAAACCTGGTACGTGAAGCCGTCGTCCTTGAGTTCAGGTAGTACCATCTCGTCGCCTCCGAGGAATTGCGTCACAAACAAAGCTCCTCAAATGCCAACATCATGATTTGCAATCGTAAGCGTCGGGTTCTGCTTGGTCAAGAGATGGACATGGCTGTGAATCGGATAAAGGCAAAGCGAGCAGGGTGCTTCAGGAGATGACATGGTATACATTTGGTTTTTCAGGACGAAGCATCCGGGCAGAGCGGGACATGGTGGTTCCTTGATTTTGGAAGTGGAGGGCACGGTTGAGAATGCACAAGTAAAAGGTGGTCGTGACGGAGTCTATATTTTACCTGTCCCATAAAACTTAAAGTTCTAAGTGTAAAAGTAAAACTCCCCGCACCAGGTCGAAAAGTGCAACTGGAGCGGAGAGTTTGATTGTTGGTAGTGATTGTTGTTTAACTTAAGTTTAAAATTGTCATTTTAATCAGCTATGCGGAGGTACCGTCCAAGTGCCGGTTTCATTATACCCGGTATCCGCAGGGTTCCCTCGACTATTGACTGTTATGGTCACGACATCTCCCGTTACAGCTGTCGTAATGTTCCAAATGTCTGGAGCTGTACCAATGTTGTGATCACCTGCTTCAAGGCCTGCTTCGGTCAGCACTTGGGTTCCAGTAGGTTTTTCGCCAGCATTTTTTAAAAGATACTTAGCGTATGCCAAATTTAAAGTTGACTTAATTTCAGCAACTTGACCCATTGCAGCATTTTTCTTCGATTGTCCTTGCAAATCAATAAACTTTGGAACTGCCACGGCCGCTAGAATGCCAAGGATTACAAGGACTGCGATGATTTCGATTAAAGTAAAACCACCTTGGGTCTTCTTAATGTCTTTCTTTTGCATGTATTTTTCCTTCGGAATGAAGAGGTTAAATGTCAAGATGTTGAACAGAAAATGACGTAACACGTTGGAAGGTAAAGCAGCCAGAAGAAAAATAAAAGGCTAAAGGTAAATGTTAGATGGTTGGTTAGGAAAAATGCAACATTGGAACGACGTGTCAAGTGATGTTGTGTCAGGCACCTCCTTACGGAACTTGAAAATTTTGTGGGTGAAATTGATTGGATGGCGGAAAAAATGAACTTTATCTTCCCTTTTGCGATGGTTGTGTGCCGGGTGGTGATGCCTTTGGCAATTCAATATTTTAAGCATAAATCGTGCCGGATTTTCGGATGTGCGATATTGGGGGCGATGTTTGCCTAGAAGCGGTTGATGAGATTGAAGAAGAAATTTCGAGGATGCGCGTAAAGATGGGCTGGGTCGTGTGATATTGGAGGGCTAGGAGGGGTTGTTGCTACAAAATTTGCGGTGTTTTTGGGTGGGATTGCGACAAAATTTGAAGAGAAGGGGAATGCTGGGATGCTGGAATTAAAACATGAAGCTGGCTGCCCTGCACGTATCTTTTTCGATAGGTGCGGGGGATGCTCGGATGAGGAGAGTAAGAGTTTACCACGGAGGTCTGAAGTGGTCCCCAAAAATTGGACAGCCTGTTAAGGTGGAGTCCACGACACGGGAGAGATCGTGAAGAGGACAAGGTATTCAGCTGAGTTCAAGGCAAAGGTGGCTTTGGAGGCGTTGGCTGGCGATCTGACAACGTCGCAGCTTGCCGCGAGACACGGAGTTCATCCGAACCAAATCACGCAATGGAAAGCACCCATGTCCTTGCCGCGTCGTTTCATTCGTCGGATGTCCTTTTTGAACCGTGAAGAAAGAACCGGTATCAGCATGGGCTAGATCCTCAAGTTCTGGAAGAGCTCTTCAGCAGAGTCGCAACGGTGCCCGTTGCCCACTTCCAGTTCGGCCATGGCCGCGCGGGTCTCGTCGTTAGGCTGCATGAAATCGCTCGGAATGGACTGCAAAAGCTCCGCCAGCTTCCTCGCATGCTTGAAGGGAATGCTGCGTTTATCCCTCTCGAATTCGGAAATATGGCTCTGAGGAATGCCCAGGGCGTCGGCGATTTCCGCCTGCGTGAATCCAGCCCGCAGCCGGAGCCCTTTGAGCATCTTTCCGCCGCGATCCAATTCGGGCATCGGACCGTGGGAATGGTCAGAGATGGACTGGTTGACGACATGTCCGCCAAGTTTCAGGACAAGTGCCGTTATCAGAGACAGGTTGTCGGTCGGGACGAGTATTTGCGCTTGGGACATATTCTGTGTGAGCATGCTTACCTCCTGATGATTGAGATAAAATATCTCAACCTATCATATTGTCAAGGTAGGGCTGACGGGAAAAACAGAGGGGTGAGGGATGAAAGCTGAGACCTGAGGAGAAAGAGGTGGTGAGGTAGGATACAAGCGTAAGTGTAGCCGCGTCGTCATCTTTCGTTTTTGAACGCCTTGGCGTCGATCTCCAGCTTTTTGATCCGGTGCCACAGGCTGCGCTCCTTGATACCCAACAGTCGGGCCGCTTTGGCTTGGACGCCGCCCGTCCGGGCCAGGGCGGATTCGATCATGGAACGTTCCAGGGTCGCCAATCGGTGATCCAGAGAGGCATCGTCTTCCGGGCGAGTTGGTTCAGCCGGGTTGGCACCTGGCTGGGTGATTGACGACGGCCCGAGGCCCGGCAGATGTTCCGGGCGGATTTCCTCGTCGCCCGCCAGGACAACGGCCCGTTCCAGCACGTTGCGGAGTTCCCGCGCATTGCCCGGCCAGTCGTGGGCCATGAGCAGGCTCAGGGCCTGGCTGGAGAGGCGCGGTGCGTGATCAGGCTTTGTAAGAAAGTGGTCGGCAAGCAGGGGGATGTCCTCCCTGCGCTCGCGCAGCGGCGGCATGTGCAGGGGAAAGACGTTCAGCCGGTGCAGGAGGTCTTCGCGGAAGGTTCCCTGGCGTATCATCTCGGTGAGATCGCGGTTGGTGGCCGCCACAATTCGGACGTCGCAGCGGATGGTTTTGGTCCCGCCGATCCGCTCCACTGAACCGGTTTCCAGCATGCGCAGGATTTTGGCCTGCACGGCGGGCGGCATGTCGCCGATCTCGTCCAGAAAGAGCGTTCCGCCGTGGGCCAGCTCGAATTTGCCCGGCTTGGCCGCCGCGGCGCCGGTGAAGGCTCCTTTTTCGTGGCCGAACAGTTCGCTTTCCAGAAGGTTTTCAGGGATAGCCGCGCAGTTGATCGCAACCAGCGGACCGTCGCGACGTCCGCTCTGTGAGTGGACGGCCCGGGCCGCGAGTTCCTTGCCCGTGCCGGATTCTCCGGTCAGCAGGACAGAGGTTGCCGTTGGCGCGACCTTCATGATCTGGCCGAGGATGGAGCGCATGGCCCGGCTCTGGGCCACGATTTCCGGAAACAGGGCCTTGGCGTCCAGGCGGGACAGGGCCAGGCCCACCTGTTCAAGGGCCAGGCGGTACTCTTCGAGGTCGCTTTGCACCCGAGGGTCCGCGTTGTCCTGGGATCTGTCCGGAATGACTCCGGACTTGCGGGCCGAGGCCAGGAAGCGGCGGACGGGGCGGAGGATAAAGTACAGAAGCAGGGAGCAGGAGGTAAAGGCGACCCCGCCGACCATCAATGCGACCCAGTGCAGGTTGCCCAGAAAATCGCGTTGGAAAAGCGGAATGGAGCTGCTCACGAACAGGGTCAACACGGCCAGCCCGGCCACGATCACGGGCACGAGCACGGTCAGGCTGACTTGAACGACGAATCGTCGATGGGCCGGTTGCATCAGACGGTCTTGGTCAGGTCCCACATGGGCATGAAGATGGCCAGAGCGAAGAAGCCGACCACGCCGGAAAGCAGCAGGATCAGCAGCGGACCGATCATTTCGGACATCCTGCCGATGGCGTATTCCACTTCATAGTCATAATGGTCGGCCACGGCCTGGAGCATTTCGTCCAGGTTTCCGGTTTCCTCACCCACGGCGATCATGCTGACGATCATGGGCGTGAAGTTCTTGGACGAGCGCAATGGCCCGGAAATACCCCGGCCCTCGCGCAGCTTGTCTCGCAGAATGTTGAACTCCTTGCTGATGGCCGCATTGCCGATGACGTCGGAAAGGATGGCGATGGAATCCAGGACGGACACCCCGCTGGCCTGAAGCAGCGAAAAGATGCTGGCAAACCGTGACATGGCCGCTTTTTGCAGGACCGGGCCGATCAGAGGAATTTTCAGGAACAGCGAGTCCCGGAGGATGCCGCCCTGTTCAGTGCGACAGAAGAGATAAATTGCCAGTCCGGACAGGAAGACGCCGACGAGCATCAGGTGCCAGTAGTTGACCAGGCCGTTGTACATGAACACGATGACCTGGGTGGGCATGGGCAGTTCCAGGCCGGCACCGGCGAAAATTGAGATAAACTGCGGAACGACGAAGGTCAGAAGAAACAAAAACGCGCTGAACAAGGTCACCACGATCACGGCGGGATAGGTCAGGGCGGACTTGATCTGCTTCTTGACCTTGTTTTCATGGGTGATCAGGTAGATCAGCCGCTCCAGAACGGCGGTCAGCGTACCGCTGGCCTCCCCGGCCCGGATCATGGCCAGGTACAGAGGGTTGAATACCTTGGGATGCTTGGAAAAGGCCGCGTGCAGGGAGGCGCCCTGGCGGATGTCGTCGCGGATCGCGGCGATGACCTCACGCAGGAAGACCTTTTCCGTCTGCTGCTCCAATACTTCCAGAAGGGAAATGACCGTCATGCCGGCTCCAAGCATGGTCTTGAACTGCTTGGTGAACAGAATCAGGTCTTCGGGCGTGGGCTTTTTCTGAAACAGCGCCGAGGAGCCGGCAACGTTGTCGGCCTTCCCGGAAACCAAACTGACCGAACGAGGCAGGAGGCCCTTGATCGCGACGGCGGCCTTGGCCGTGTTTACCGAATCGGCCTCAACATCCCCGGAAACGATGGTTCCGGCGTCCGTCATGGCTTGGTATCTGTATTGAGGCATGGGGGGCTCGAAGTCAGAAGTCGGAAGTCAGAGGGAACCCTGCAAATCCGAAAATGTCTGAAATGTGATGAAATGATGAAATGATTTCATGATGCTATCCGTGGCGACACGCAATAATTATCTTTCAGATCATAGCCTTCATGTAATCATTAAATCAAAGTTCAAGACCGGATCATCCCGCCTCACACCATGACCGTACTCATGGCCTCCTCGACGGTGGTGAGGCCTTGGCGGACTTTGTCCGCGGCACCTTCGCGCAGGGTGCGGAGTTTGCCGGCCTGAACCAGATTTTTTGTAATCTGGCGGGGGGATTCGCGTCTCAGAATCATATCCTGAACGTCGTCATCCACCAGTAAAACCTCGTAGATGCCGATTCGACCGCTATAGCCCTGCTGTCGGCACTGCGAGCACCCCTTGCCCTGCAGAAATGGCCCAGGGTGGCTGTCCAGATCCAGGGCCGCAAGCATGGCTTTGGGCGGTTCGTACGCCACCTTGCAATTGGGACAGGATCGGCGGACAAGGCGTTGCGCCACGGCAACCAACAGAGTGGACGCCACCAGAAACGGTTGGACGTCCATCTCCATGAGTCTGGTCACTGCCCCGGCTGCGTCGTTGGTATGCAGGGTGCTCAGCAGACGGTGTCCGGTAAGCGCGGCCTGGACGGCGATATTCGCGGTTTCAGGATCGCGGATTTCTCCGACCATGATCACGTCCGGATCCTGGCGGAGTATGGAGCGCAAGCCCGAGGCAAAGGTCATCCCGGCCTTGCGGTTGAGTTGGGCCTGACGGATCTTGTCCACCCGGTATTCCACCGGATCTTCCAGGGTAATGATGTTGATGTCCGGCTGACTGATCTTTTTCAGCAAAGCGTATAGGGTAGTGCTTTTCCCACTGCCCGTTGGGCCGGTGGCCAAGATCATGCCGTAGGGCTTGATCGCGGCAGCCTCGATCTTGGCTTTGTCCTCTTCGGAAAGGCCGAGGTCTTCCAGGGTCATGACCTCACCGCTGCGGTGCAGCAGGCGCAGGACCATGTTTTCCCCGTGGATGGTGGGCAGGCTGGAGACACGGACATGGATCTCGCGGTTGTCCAAATTGAAGGAAAAACGGCCGTCTTGGGGAATACGGGACACGGAGATGTCCATTCCGGCCAGGATTTTCAAACGCGAAGCCATGGCCGCGAAATACCCCCGCGGAGGGGCCGGAACTTCCCGCAGCTTGCCGTCAACCCGGTAGCGCAGGTGTACCGTCGTCTTTTCCGGACTAATGTGGATATCACTGGCTCCTTCGCGCACGGCCTGGGTCAAAATGGAGTTGACCAGTCTGATAACCGGAGCCTCTCCGGCCATGTCCTCCAAGGAAGACAGAGACACGGCGTCTGGGTCGGCGTCTGGGTCGGCGAACATTTCTTCGCCGTCCATCTTGCTGAGGGTGTCTCCCAGGTGAGAGCCCACGCCGTAGATGGAGAAAATCAGTTCGGTCAGTTCCCTTGCGCTGCAGATGACGGGCTCGACTTCAAGGTTGGTCATGATTTCCAGGTCGTCCAGTGCCCCGATGTCCAGAGGGTCGACCATGGCCACGATCAGCAGACTGCCGCTGCGGCGCAGCGGAGCGACCTTGTTCTTTTTGGCGAAATCAGGAGGGATCAGTCCGGCGAGATGGACCTCGAAAGGGAACTTGTCCGGCTTGTACTGCTCGATGTTCAGTTGCCGACTGATGACCTCGGTGATCTGGGATTCCCGGACAATGCCCTCGTTGACAAGGTATTCGCCCAGCTTGACGTCGGCCTTCTTGTGCGCGCCCAAGGCCTGTTTGAGCTGGTCTGTTGTAAGCAGACCGGCGTCCACGAGCATGTCGCCGAGGCGTTTGAGTTGTCTAGCCATAATGGGGTTAGGTTAGGGCGCGTTTTGAGAAGGCTGCGTCAACAGAGAGACGGGGCGTTCCGGGAGGATGGTCGCGGTGATGAAGATCAGCATCTCAGACATTTCTTGATCTTGTTTATCTCGGCGAAAGAGTGCTCCCAAGCCGGGGATGTTCATCAGACCGGGAACGCCTTGACGCTGGTTGCCGGAAATTTCTTCGGTCAGTCCCGAGATTACGATGGTTTCTCCGCTTTTGGCCACCAGGGAAGTTTGTGTTTCCTTCTTATAAATGAACGGATTGCCCTGGACCGAGCGTACATCGTCCACGCGGTCATTTTTGACCAGAATAGACATGCGCAATTGGTTGGCATCTATGACGTTGGGAGTTATTTCCAAGCGTAATACAGCGTCTTCAAATTCAACTTTAGGGTTGCCGGCATCATCCATGGAGACATAAGGCACTTTTTCTCCTGTCTCTGTGAAGGCTGGTAGATTGTCCAGGGTGGTGATGGACGGGGAGGAGAGGATGTTCAACTTGCGATCCTGCTGTAGCGCCGTTAGTTGGACCTCAAGGTAGTTGGCACCACCCATGATGAAGCCCATGGTCAGGCCCGATGCAATGTCGGTTATATTGGCTGGGAAATTACCGGCCATGCCGCCGCTGCCCTGGCCAATGTTGAACGAGGGGGCCGGGCCCTCGCCGGGGAAGGCACCGGCTGGCTGGCCAACACCAGGTGCCACCATCCAGGGCTGGCCCGCGTTGACTCCGGCCTGTCGGCCCCCCCACTGTATGCCGAGATCACGAGCCGTGTCCTTTGAGGTCTGCACAATGTGCGCCTTGATATGCACCTGGGGACGAGGCTGATCAATATGCTCCAGAAGACGCAATATTTTTGTCGTGTCCGTGCGCGTCGCATGGACCACCAGGGAGTTGGTGTCGGGCTCGAAATGGATGGAACCGCGGAGGTTGCCGAATTCATCACGGGAGAGAAAGTGCATCAGTCGATCGGTAAGCGCTTTGGTTTCTTTGATTTTTGTTGTAGATTGACTATCTCTAATTGAAATGTCCTGGGTCCATTCGGTTTTTGATTGATGCTCATACGTTCTGCCACCACCACTTCCAGTAATATACCGTAACTTGATGACACTCGTAACCAGAGGGTCGGGCCGTCCCCTTTCCATGGTCAGGGCCTGATGCTTTCTGAGCTTTTCCATCAATTCGATGTCGTTGTCGATGTCGACCCGCGAATACACTTGCAACACGTCGCCTTCCCAGAAATAGGCCAGTCCATGGCTGCGCAACAGGCCGCGAAAGGCGTTGTCCCATTTGACGTCCTGAAACTTGAAGCTCGTCACTCCGTCAATCTTATGGACCCCGGGCGCGAGAACGAGGTTGACATTCGCGGATCGTGCCAGGAGCATGAGTACGTCGGCAACCTTTTGATCTTGTATCACGTTGAGAAAATTCAACGTATGGGTAGGTAGGGGGCGTACCGGCTCGACGTCCACATCATCAAGAATCGTGATCGGCTCCACATATACCTCGGAGACGACCTCCGGAGGGATTTTCGTCGGAGTGAAGGCCCGATATTCCTCCTCCTTGTCGATCCATTCCTGGATGCGATCATCAAGAGAATGAGTTTTCGGCGCACAGCCGAGCAGCATTGGCAGGGCAACTAGGGCCAGGCAGAGTAGGCAGGCGGAAACGGCCCCAAAAAACGTTGCGTCTTGATTCATAGAAAACCATCCTCAAGTGTGTATTCTTTACGCCAAGCGACCTCGCCCGATGCGGCTCGAAAGACGATGACGACTGACTTCGGGTTTAGAGTAAGAACCTCGAAACCCGGCTCCCTCATCCTCTCCCCCTCCGCGTAAGGCCTGCCGTTGATCATGGCCAGCCGGACCTCGTCCGTTTCCAGGTAGCCCTGATAAACGAATTCCGGCAGAGGGTCCGGGACTGCTGCCTCGGTCTCGTTCCGCTCGGTTGCGGCGATGTCCGGAGAGTGGCGATGAAAGGGGTTGCCCGGCCAAGGCAGCAGGGCCTCTTGCATGACGTGTCTTTGGCGCGGGGAGAGCCTGCCCTGGTCCGCCGCATCCGTGGCCGCCTTGACCTGATCCAACAACATCTGGCGGTCCTGGACGGTGCTCGCGGTTTCCCGCTCATCCGGCCAGAACATGGCATACGCTCCATATCCCACGGCCACAATCATGGCCAGGACCAGTATTTTCTCCCTCGTCGCCATACTTGACCTCAACTTCCCTCGTCCATGCGCACGCTGACGCCGACGCGAAACTCCTCCACGTCTGCTCCGCCGGATATTTCCAGACGTTCCAGGCGGTGCAGCCACGGCTGGGCTAGAAGGGTTATGAGCAGGTCGCGCAGTTGTGGAAACGGGCCGGCAAGCCGAAGTTCAGCAGCCAGATTGTCTTGCGTGCTCAAGGAATCAGGGTGCGGCGTGACGCCCAACAAGCCCAACCTGTGTGCCTGTTCGGCCAGGAGGCTCAGCTTATATACGGCTTCCTCCGGGCTTTTCGGCGTGTCCTGGATGTCCTGCCGGTCTCCGACCACCAGGCTGGATGCCTCGCGCAGTTGCATGGTCAGGCGGGCATGGATCGGCGCGAACAGCTCCTGTCGTTCCAGGGCCTCGCGGCGGTCCTGGATGGCTCGGTCCAGGGAATTGTTTTTTGCGTAGACAGGCAGCAGGAACACCGCCAGAAAGACGGCTATCGCCGATCCGCCGATCAGCAACGGAAAAACGCAGGCCGGCGTGAAGCGAATGGAGGCGGTGATGCGTTGGACAAGTCGGGACATGGGTTATCCTCGCGGTGCGCTCAGGTGCAGCGTGACCCGCATGGCCTGGCCGACACCGGGATGGTGTTCGATGGTTTTGCCGTGGATCAGCGGCACGTCGAACAAGGGGGAATTTCGCAGTGTGAAAAGATATTCGGACAGGGCGGTATTCAGGCCGTCAAAGGGCCCGGTGACCAGCAGGTCGAGCGTGATGGTGGTCGATTGCGGGCTTGACGAGTCTTTTGGGCTGCTTTTATCCGGTGCGTTGTTTGCGGGAGCTGGGTCCAGGCGAAGATGAA
This sequence comes from Desulfonatronum thiodismutans, assembly GCF_000717475.1. Taxonomy (NCBI): domain Bacteria; kingdom Pseudomonadati; phylum Thermodesulfobacteriota; class Desulfovibrionia; order Desulfovibrionales; family Desulfonatronaceae; genus Desulfonatronum; species Desulfonatronum thiodismutans. Next base: position 55,388 of record NZ_JPIK01000011.1, on the reverse strand, counting down.
GGATCCGGATATAGTCCGGCGTGAGTCTGGAAACCTCCCCAAGCAAGGCCACTGGCTTCAGGTTGTCGCTCAGGTTGGCGATCCGGGTTCGCTCTCGACCCAGGTCCGCGGCCAGACGCAGAAGCATGGTTTCGTCCACCTGGGGATGAAATGCGGTCAAGCGTTCGTCCAACTGTTGCAGTGTTCGTGCCTTCTCCCTCGCCGTGGCCTGTTCCAGCCCATAAAGCAGGCTGAGGATCAGCAGGACAAGAATGGTCGCGGCGTAGACGGCCATATTGGCGTGTTCCACAGCTTTGGCCGTTTGACGCTGCAAAAACGTCTTGAGGAGATTGATGGAGCCGTGCTGCTCGCATCTCGTCAATGCCGCCGCCAAGTCGAGGCCGCGCACCTCATAGGGAGGGAGCATCGCGGCGACGTCCGAATGCAGGGCCGAGTCCGCCCCCAACGCCCCCAAAGACCGCACCGGAGCGCCAAGTTCGGATGAGAGATATCCAAGCAAGGCCTGATTCGAGCTGAGTGTTCCCGTCAGGACAACCTGTTCTGGCCGGGGGTAACCCAAAGTGCGCACGGTATAGTCAAAAGTTCGTTCCACTTGGCGGGCCAAGCGTTCGCAAACCGGCGTGATCATCCGAAACACGTCTTCGGATGTAACGGGCGGACAGGCGGCTTGCGGCGGCGGGGCTTCGGCCATTTTGTGCAGCAAAAGATCAAGCGCTGCTTGATCATTTAGAGGCTGCGCGGGATTCTCGGGCAAGGCGTCGGCCAAGTCGGAGGTCGCGTTCTCGCCTGACTCCGTGTCAGCCCTCGTGGAAATGTCTTGATCGAAGTCGTCCAGCCTGATGATGATCTCGACGTCGTCATTGTCCGAGGACGATTCCCGAACCGCGGTTGGAGCGACGGAACGTTTCTCGCTGGTGCAGACCGTTGCCAGGGCTTCAGCCATGCTTGTCATCCCGGTCTTGATCACGCGACTAAGCAGAATTCTTCGTTGCGTGTAGAGATCGATGCGGGTGGAGCGGTCGGAGATATCCAGCAGGGCGAAGGTGCTCTCCGGAACGTCGCAGCAGCGAGACTGGAACATGCCCTGGAATGCCAGGGGAGCCACCGTCAGCCCGGCCAGAGGCAAGCCCGCGGCGGAAAAAATGCCGCGCATCCGGCTGATGTCCGCGCGCGGCGCCAAGCAGGCCAGCACGGCGACCTTGGGAACCCCCTGGTCCTGCACCTTGCCCTGAATTTCAAAGTCCAGGACGAATTCCTCGTCGTCAAAGGGGTGGTCCTTGCGCACCCGCCACGGGATCATCTCGCCCATTTCCCAGAGGGGGATGGTGGGCATCTTCAAGGGAATCACCTCAAACCTGGAAGACGCGACGTGGCTCCAGACGATCAAATCGTTGAACTGACCGCAGAGCGAAGCGGCTTCCTCCCTAAGGAAGGCCGGAAAACCAGAGTCTCTGGGGGTCAGGCCCTGGGGATAGGACGTATGGCGGGAGGCCAGAAAAACGTTATCCTCTCCGCCGGTCAGAACCATCCGCAGCCCGCGGGCCTCTAAGTCCACGCCCAGAAAGCGTCCCTTGCGCTTTTTCAGAGAAAAAACAGAGCTGAACGCTTTTTTCCTCGACGGCAAAGCCTTGGTCTTGCTTTGTCCGGTAATGACGTGCAGCAGTTTTTCCGTGGCTTGGCTCATGACAGTTTCCGGGGCGACAATATCCGCGCTACTTCATTCAAAATGTACTCCAAATCTGAGCAGGTACGTATGTTTTGTCACAATTTCAGCGGATGTGGAAAAAACTTGCGCACCCATCAAACTTCATTCCCAAACGAATCGGTAGTTTTGGCCTTCGGCCTCGACCACCGAGGTCTTGATATCCTCATCTCGCAATATCTCCAAGGCTTTCTGTATGGCCTTGTCCGAGGTGTCGAAGTGGTCAATGTAGACGATGTTCCAGTGCTGCCCTTTATAGATCACGTGGGCCATGCCGGCGGATTCGTGACGGGTGCGCACCGCAAGCATGACTTTCTCGGCAAGGCTTTGTTGTAAAAAAGCCCCCACCTGCACATAGAATCGCGAGCCGGTAAAAAAACGTTCCAGTTCAACGGCTTGACTCTTATCTGAATTTGCATTCCCTCTAACATGCGTGGAATTGGACGCAACCTGTTCCTCAGCCGGAAATTTTTCATTCTCTAGAACGTCGCTCATGTTCTCCGGCAGTGACTCAGGTTCCTCGGGTTCGGCATCCATGCGGAATTCAAGCGGGATAGGCCTCCTGAATTCCGAAGGAGCGATCACTGTTTCGCTTCCCTCCGGGAGGGCTGGTTCCGAGATGATATCCATGTGCAATCTTCCCGGAATCCCAAAAAATCCCGCGAACAGCACAGCCGAAACCAGCAAGAGCAAGCCTGGAGGACGACGATTCTCATCCCAGCCCAGAGGCCGGGCGCAACTCAGCACGACGTTGCGGTCCGCCTTGGCTTGATTGTTGACGATCAAGGCCATCAGGGCCTTGTGTCCGAGGTGCATGATTTTTCGCGGGGTGCCGCGAGACGCTCGGTAGAGGGCCCAGTACGCCGGCCAAGTGAATAGCTCCCTGGAGGTGCCGGCAAGGCTGAGCCGATGACGAATCATCGCCCTGGTGTCCCAGAAGTTCAACGGCATCAGGCGGCAAAACTCGTTGATTCTGTCCTGGAAGTTGGGAACCTCGGCCAGAACAATGTCAAATTCCTCCTGGGCGAAGATGATGACCTGTAAGAGTTTCGCGTCGTTGGTCTCGTAATTCAACAACTCTCTGATCACTTCCAGACATTCGGGCACGAGCTTCTGGCCTTCGTCGATGATCAGCACCAGGATTTTTTGATTTTCCTGGGCTTCCAGGAAAAGATGTTGCTGCAAACCCTCCATTATTTCACGGTGTGTGGCCTCGGTCGGGGGAGAAGTCCGCAGGAAACGATTGTAAAGGGTGGTGAGCAGTTCTCTCGGGGTTGAAAAAGAGGGATCAAGAATTAAATGAGGAACAATGGTCTTGTCCTGGGATAACCGCTGGATCAGGGTGCGGCAGAGCGTACTCTTGCCCAAGCCGATCCGCCCCAGACAGACATTCAGGCCGCGGCGCAGGCGGACGGCGATTTCCAGTCGATGTAGACAGCTGGAATGGTTATGAGATTTGAAAAAAAAGACTGGGTCCGGAGAGTTGGAGAATGGCTCCCTGGTCAACCCCAGCAATTCAAAGTAGTTCACGCCTAAAGTCCTTGCGATGCGGGGTTGTTCCTTGCCGAGAAAAAATGAGCTTTTTATGTCCAAGAAAGTCGAGCATGGTCGCCATAAAACAAATTCATCTTACCCAAACCCTGATTTTTACGCAAGAAAACGTAATTCTTTTGCCTCTCTCCTCCTCAATCAATTGAGAACGCTCTTTGTGCTGTAATATGGGCCCCCTTTAGCAGTCCGTTGAAAAATTCCCAATTGCTGCGTCGCCGCAAAAAGTTCAAACTCTCACGTATGAATAAATACGCTTCGACCTTGAACTTTTTTTTGCTCCTTGCACTTGGGGTTTTTGAACGGACTGCCGGATAAGGACTTATTCAACACTCAGTTAGGCCTCTGGGACAAGCCTCCTTTGCGTTGCCCTCCATGAGAAAGGCCTGGGTTTGACTTCACGAACCACTATTTACTAATCTTTTTTTGGGTGACGGCTATCCCGGTGGTTCCGGGAGGGCTTCTTTCGTTTTCACCGTCGACACGCCACCAACCGGGTACCTTCAATTTTCAAGGAGATTCAAAGCATGCCGATTTTCAAGCCGGCGCGCCGTCTGGCGCAGCTGCCGCCGTATCTGTTCGCCGAAATTGACCGGGTCAAGAATGAAGTCAAGGCCAAAGGAGTGGACATCATCGATCTGGGAGTAGGGGATCCGGATCTGCCGACTCCGGACTTCATCATCCAGTCCATGAACAAGGCCGTGGCCAAGAGCGAGCATCACCGCTATCCGTCCTACTCCGGGTTGAACTCCTTTCGGGATTGCGTGGCCAGATGGTACAAATTCCGCTTCGGCGTGGACCTGGATCCGACCTCTCAGGTGCTCAGCCTGATCGGTTCCAAAGAGGGTTTGGCCCATTTTCCCTTGGCTTTCGTGGACCCCGGCGACCTGGTCATGACCTCGACGCCCAATTATCCGGTTTATCCCATCGCGACCATGTTCGCCGGCGGAGAGACCCATTTCGTGCCGCTGACCGAATCCACGGACTTTTTGCCGGACCTGGACGCCATCCCCGAAGACATATGGAAACGGGCCAAGGTTTTTTTCCTGAACTACCCTAACAACCCCACCTCGGCCATGGCTCCACGAAGCTTTTACGAAAAGCTGATCGCCAAGGCCCGGGAGTTCGGAACCATCCTGGTTCATGACGCCGCGTATTCGGAAATGTACTACAATCCGGCCAACAAGCCGCTCAGCATCCTGGAAATCCCGGGGGCCATGGACGTGGCCATCGAGTTCCATTCTCTGTCCAAGACCTACAACATGACCGGCTGGCGCGTGGGCATGGCCGTGGGCAATCAAGAGTTGGTCCAGGGCCTGGGCAAGATCAAGAGCAACATCGACTCCGGCATCTTCCAGGCCGTCCAGGAAGCCGGGATCACCGCCCTGGACCATGGCGAGACCTTTGCCCAGGAGATGCGGGACATCTACAAGGGGCGACGGGACGTGGTGGTGGCGGAACTGGCCAAGATCGGCCTGGAATGCCGCTCCCCTGAGGCCACCTTCTATGTCTGGACCAAGGTTCCTCAAGGTCGGGATTCCACCGGATTCGTGGCCGAGGTGCTCCAGAAAACCGGAGTAGTGGTCACTCCGGGCAACGGTTTCGGAACGCCTGGAGAGGGCTATTTCCGCATCGCTCTGACCGTGGGCGAGGATCGTCTGCGGGAAGCCTTGGACCGGATCGCCAAGCTGTAATAATGGCAGGGGAGGGGGGAACATGACGTTCTCCCCTTTCTTTTTTGAATTGATCGAAATCAGTCTTCACGTGCGGGCATGACGCAATCCCGAATCACGCGGGCGTTCATCAGTCTGGGGTCGAATATTGGAGATCCGGAAGACAATTTGCGGCAAGCCCGCGACTATCTGAACGACCTGCATGAGGCCCGACTCGGGCCATGTTCTCCCGTCTATTTCACGGAACCCCAGGACCTCCGGGACCAGCCTTGGTTCGCCAATCAGGTCGTCTCCCTGGACTGCGGGCCGACCTGGACGGCTCAGGAACTCCTGCGAACGCTCCTTCAAATCGAAGACCGGATGGGACGGGTGCGCGAGCAGGACAAAGGCCCGCGGATTGTTGACCTGGATCTGCTGCTTTTCGGCTCACAACGTCGCGAATCTCCTGAACTGACCCTTCCGCATCCGCGCCTTCGTGAAAGAGCATTCGTCCTCGTTCCCTTGCACGATATCGCCCCGGAACTCGTCTTTCCCGACGGAACAAGGCTTTCCGAGGCGCTTGCCCGCTTATCCTTTCAAGTCCGCGGGTGCCGGATTCATCAGTAAGGAAAAGGCTCATTCCGGGGAATAAGTTTGATTTTTCAGGATCGACCTCGTAATGAATTCGGCTTGGGGCGGGCCCTACCTCTCCATAAAAGAGACTGAAAAGAGTGAACACCGACAAGAAGAAGCGTAAAGCGGAATTTGTCCAGTGGATGGGACCACTACTGGATGCGCTCCGAGAGCTTGGCGATACCGCAACGCCCCAGGAGGCCTCGGATTTGATCGCGCAAAGATGCGGTGTTCCGGATGCGAAAAAAGAGGAGTTGACGGAATCAGGCATTGCTCGGTTCCACAATCAGGTCTGCTGGGCACGTCAATATCTCGTTTGGGAAGGGTTGATCAGTTCCGCCAGGAGAGGCATCTGGACGCTGACCGAACGAGGAAAGAAGACGAGGCTGACCGAAGCAGAAGGACGAGACATATTCAAGAAGTGGGTGAACATTCATACCCAAAGAAGAAAAGCGAAAGAGCAAGGTGCTTCATGTGCTTCGGAGACTCAGGAAGATATCTCCGCCAAGCCGCCCGAAGCAGAGTGCGACGACCCGCTTGTCGGTCAAGGTGACGCACCGACGGAAATGGAAGAGGTGAAGCTTCTGGACGTCCTGCGGAGAATGACGCCCAAAGGGTTTGAAAAATTTTGCAAATATCTGCTTCGCGTTTATGGCTTTGAAAAAGTTGAAGTTACGCCAGACGGCAAAGACGGTGGTGTTGATGGATACGGAGTGTTGCAACTGAATCCGTTTGTTTCATTCAAGGTTATTTTTCAATGCAAGAGATACACGGGCACTGTTTCCAGAGCCCAGGTCGGAGATCTTCGCAACGCCATGCTTGGGCGGGCTGATAAAGGGATCATGATCACGACGGGGATTTTTTCTGAAGACGCGAAGCGGGAGGCGACTCGGGAAGGAGCGCCGCCTATTGAACTGATTGATGGGAATCGCCTTGTGGCCATGCTGGAGAAAGAGGAAATCGGCGTTGTTCCGCGTACGGTCTACGATATCGATTACGCCTTTTTCCGAGCATATTTACCAGATAAGCCGGAACCGGCAACGTCGGGAAACGGCGGGTAGAGGAGTTTTTATGCTGAAATTTCTAATTTTTATTGCCGCGGCTTTCATTTTGTACAAGCTTTTGGCCGGGGATCTCCAGAAGAAGAAAGAGGTCAAGGAAAAGGAAAGTGAAAACCTGGCCGCCAACGGCGTGATGACCAAGGATCCGGTTTGTGGGACATACGTTCCGGTGGGCAGCGACATCCGGATCAAGGAAGGTGAGACGGTGCATTGCTTTTGCAGTTATGAATGTCGGGATTCGTATCTGAAGAAGCTGGAGACTGGAAAGTAGTTCCGAGTTTGAAAAACAGGGTGCGCGGATTCGTAATCCGGGGCCGTGCAGATTACGCAAAAAGCCGCTCGAATTTTTCGAGCGGCTTTTTTGTGATCCACATTGCCATCGTCGAGAAGATAAGCTCGAAAGGGCCAAATCAAAACTTCAAGTGAAGACTTCCGGAAAGAAAACAAGTGATTTCAATGGTTGCATTTGTGTCCCATAATGTAAATTATGTAAACTTTGATTCGTGTTGGGTTATTTTGAACGTGCCACTGAGGATTTGCCCCCCCTTATCCCTCGCCCTTCACCTCGTACGTTCCTTCTCCTTCAGGACGCGTTTTCCATCGGCGGTGCATCCAGAACCATTGTTCCGGATAGCGACGCACCATTCGCTCCACGGCCTGGGTGTAGAATCGGGCAATGGCTTCCACTTTTTCATGACGATCTCCGGGTATGCTCTGGACGTCCAACGGCGCTTCACAAACGAGTCGGAACTTATCCGAAGGCTCACGAACCAGAAAAGCGGGCCAAACCAAAGCTTTGGCCCGCAAGGCCAGTAAAGCCGGGCCGATGTTAACCGCGGCTTCTCGTCCCAAAAACGGCAAAAAAACCGCTTCTTCCCTCCGGCAATTGTGATCCACGAGAAAGCCACTCAAGCCATTTTTCCTCAAGTTGCGCAAGACCTTGGGCGCGGCCTGTTCGTGTTCGACGACACGCACCGTCGGTTGGCTGCGCATTCGCCGAATGACGGAATACAAGTGTTGATCGTGGGTAGCTTTGACGATCACTTGCTTGTGTTCCTGAGGGGTTATCAGGTGCAGCAACCCACTTATAAGTTCCCAGGCGCCAAGATGCGCCGTGGCCGCCACACAGGGCCTCCCCCGCAGCTCATTAAGGGTTTCGTGAAAAAGTTCCGGATCATCGAGAATCAACCGATCCCGGACGAACCGCCAATCTATCCTCCGACACAGCAGGATTTCCAGAAAAGATCGGCCGTTGTGCAGAAAGCTGTTTCGAGCCGCGGCACTTGCCTGGCCCGTGTCCAGCCCCAGACGCTCCATGATGGCTGTCGCGGCCAGCCTGCGTCGTGACGGCACTACGGCCCAGATCAGTCGGCCAAGGCCTGCCCCCATGACTTGCACATGCCGAAAGTCAGCGTGCTGCCCAAGAGCGGCCAGTGTTTCATAAAAGATCGTGCGCATGCGGTTTGTTAATCTTTAGCTTTAAGTCTTAGATTTAAAAAATTGAAAAATATGACTTTATTGAGTTTGTGTTCTAGGCCGGCCAGCTGGGAGGACAAATAGGCCCTGCAAGTGGCACGACCGCATGTTGTTTTTTGACAAAAACTCGGATAATCTTTCAAAATGTATACGAATTGCATGGAAGGCACATGAGAATGAAGCAGTTGAAGCGCCTCTTTTTTCTCCATCACGGTCAAACGCCCTTCTCGCCATGAGTATTATCTGGGAGCAGGCGTTTTCTCAAGTCCAGGATATTGCCTGGGCCGATCCTTGGACGTTCAAAGGCCTTCCGGAGTTCGGCACCCTTTCTGAATTGCGCCGTTTTCTGGATATGGTGCATATCAAGTATTGCTTGATTAAACCTTATTTTGAAACGGCCAACTACCCTCTTGTCGAAGCCAGGGAACTCCTACCTTCCTTTGACGTAGATATCTTCGAGTACAAGCACCTGCCCGGGTTCAGCCTGGTGGCCCTCGCCAGACCCCTTTCCTATTTCCAGGAAATCTTTCAATTCGACATCCTCCACTCCCCTTTCGAGCACCTGGACCAGGGCGACCAGACCGTTTGCCCTCTGGAAATTCAGATCTCCCGCCAAAATCAGTTGGCTTTTCAAAGTCGCCTGCCCAGACAGATGCACGACGAGTTTCAGTATTATTTTTCCGAGCGGGACCTGACCGCCCTGGAGCATTATCCGCGGGTTCTCTCCTTTCTTTTGCGCATGGAGCGCGGGCATGTTTTCTCCCAGCTTTCCCAGGGGCCGTTCATTTTTTCCGGCATCAACGCGTCCTTCCCCTCGGACCTGGACAGCGAACTGAAACGCTTCGGCTTGCGCATCGGCAAGTTCAAGGTCGGCGACAATCGCTGTTACGAATATCACCGCAATTTCGTCTATCAATTTCTCATGGAATTGTACGGCTTCCCTATTGTTTCGGAGCGCAGGACCTCCTCCGCGCTGTTCGCGCGACGGCTGTTCAAATTGAGCGAGGATTTTTTGGTCCGGGTTTTGGGTCAATCGGATCGGACCATCACCACCCTGTACACCAGCCCGCAATCCAAATCCTATCCGCAAGTGGACAAAGTCGCCCTGGTCCGAGTCGATTCCGACCAAGTGGAACTGATCAATCATCTTGGAGACCTGGGAGCTTTTGTCGACGCTAAAAAACACGTCGTCATCCTGCGGGTGACCTATCGCCAGCATCGCTACGACCGGAACAACGTCCGGCAGGACCGGGCGCTTTCCGTTTTGCGCCAGGAGATCATCCACCCCCTGTCTGGCGAGGTCTGCTGTGAAGCTAACGTGATCAAGGACATTTCCAACATGCTTCTGAAGCTGAACGACATCGTCAAGGGCGAGTTCGCCGGGTCGATTCGCTTCAAGAAGCTGGAAGTCGTGGAAAACACGGACACCCACGAAAAACGGCTGAAATTTCTGTTTGCCTGGTTGTCCAAGCACCAGCGCAGGATCATCGGATACAGCGACGAGTTCTACTCCGGAGTGGTCAAGGTTTTGGACGGCTATCTCTTTGAGCAGGGTAATTTGGACGTCTTCAAGCAACACCAGGGACTGTACACCGACGTCTGGTCGCAGTATTCCTACATCCGGCAGGCCCGCAAAGTCCGCATTCTGGAAGATTTGACCCAGCGCTCCCGCAAAGGCCAGCCCCTCTCCTGGCTGGACATGCTCCAACAGATGAATGACATCCTCCAGGATTTCAAATTCGAGATCCATCCGTACTTCGGAAGCCTGATGGAACGGGTCGTCAACTTGTGTCAACGGGTTCTGGGCAATGCCTATCTGAACAAACGTTACGTACAGCTTAAGGACGACGAAGCCAGTGCCTACGGACTGCGGGTCAAGACCCAATTTCGTCGGCTGGTAGGATTGGTGGACGAGCTACGCGGCATTCACAAACAACGACCGGAGTCACGCGACTCCGCGCCGGAAAAAGAGAAAAAGGGTTCGTGATGCATAAGACACCGTTGCATGCATGGCACTTGGACCATCAGGGCCGGATGGTCCCGTTCGCCGGATGGGAAATGCCCGTGCAGTACGGCCCCGGAATTTTGGCTGAGCATGAACAGACCCGAAAAAAGGCTTCCGTGTTCGATATCTGCCACATGGGCGAATTCCTCATCTCCGGAGAGGACGCGGAGGAAGCTCTGGGACGCGTCGTGACCCACAACCTTCACAAACTGCGTCCAGGCAGGGCCGGGTATGGTTTTCTCCTGAACCAGGACGGAGGAATTCTGGACGATCTGATCATCTACCGGTTGGAGCAGGCCCGTTTTCTGCTCGTAGTCAACGCCGCCCGAATCGACCATGACCGGGAATGGCTCGAGAGCCTCTTGCCGTCCGCGGTGGCCTTGGAGGACGTTTCCGGACAGACCGCGAAGATCGACCTGCAAGGTCCGCTTTCCCTGGAAGTGTTGCAAGGCGTCGTGCCCGGAGACTGGCGGAATTTAGGGTATTTTTCCTTCCGCAAGCTGCTGTTTCAGGGCGAGGAAGTTCTGGTCAGCCGTACCGGGTACACCGGGGAACTGGGGTATGAAATCTATCTTCCGTCATCGTCGGCGCTTGCGTTCTGGGAAGCCTGCCTGCGAGACGACCGGGTGCTTCCAGCCGGACTCGGGGCCCGGGACACTCTGCGCCTGGAATTGGGCCTGCCGCTGTACGGCCAGGACCTGGACGAGCACCACACTCCGGCCGAGGCCGGGTACGCCGCCCTGCTCACCTCCCCTGCTTCTTATGTGGGCAAAGGGCGTCAGTTGGACGTTCGGGAGCGCCTGACTCCGCTGCTCATCCCCGGACGACGCAGCGCTCGCCATGGAGACATGGTCTATGGTGCGTCCGGAGACGTATGCGGCCGGGTCACCAGCGGCAGCTTCGCCCCGTCCCTGGGACACGCCGTGGCCCTGGCCTACGTGAACGAACGGTTGGCCGAGGAACCGGAGTTCCTGATCCGGACCGGGAAGGCCGAGTTGACCGCGCGGCGAACTACCCTGCCTTTTTACACCCAGGGAACCGCCCGAATAAAGCTTTAGGCGACCTTTCCGCGTCAAGCCGTGAAATCTCTCTACCTGGCCCCGGAACAATGGCGAGAGCCGTTCCAATTAGAAGGACCGGAAGCCCATCACCTGCTCACCGTCTTGCGCGCTCGTCCGGGAACCACCGTACGCCTTTTCGATGGACATGGGAGGATCGGTGATTTCATCGTGCGGACCGTGACCCGGAAAACAGCCCGCCTGGACCTTCTCTCTCAGCAACGGCTTCCGCGTCCACGACGGGAAATCCATTTGGCCATGGGTTGGAACAAGGCTTCGCGTCGTGGGTGGATATTGGAAAAAGCCGTGGAACTGGGGGCCGCGGGGTTGATTTTTTGGCAAGCCTCGCGCAGTCAAGGAAAGGTTCCGGATCAACCCAAGGAGAGCTGGGTCGATCACATGATCAATGCGGCCAAGCAATGCGGCAATCCCTGGCTGCCCACAATCTCCACCGTTGCCGGGGGACCCGACGAGGTGATCAGCTTGTGCTCCAGCTGGGCTCATCAAGCTTCTATCCAGGATTGGTCCCAGGCAGGTCCGGAGATCGGGAAATTTTTGATCTGGGAAAGTGTTTCTCCGAGCGATCTGTTTGATCCGGGCCAACTTCCTGACTCCGGCCCCGTGCTCCTGGTTTTCGGACCGGAAGGCGGATTGGCCGAGGGTGAGGCACAAGTCTTTATCGACAACGGCTACCTGCCCCGCTCCCTGGGCCGGTCCACCCTGCGCTGGGAAACCGCCGCTCTGCTCTGCCTCGGGCTATGTTACTGGCGGACCCAGAGCGGCCTGCCAGAACCCTGAGTGTCCCAAGTTAAATCCATATCATCCCGCGAGTCCGCCCCATGTACTGTCCCAAATGCAAGCACACCAGTTTTGATCACCTGGCGACCTGTCCCAAGTGCGGCTACGACTGGCAGTCGATTCGCTCTGCCCTGAACCTGAATTGGCTCCAATCAGCCGGACATGAGTGGCTGCCCGAATCCGCCTCTGAACCGCCGGAGGCAGTGGTGGAACCGGAGACTTCAACAGTCCCGGAGCCGATGGATTTCGAACTGGATGTTGAGGCCGCCGAACTCTTCGCTTTTGACGAACAAACCTCGGATTTTGACTTGTCGCCGCCTGAAGAGTCCGTGCAATCGGAAGATACCCCCGCTGTTTCCGTTGCCGCGTCGGCCCAGGATAATTTCGAGGTCGCACCCTCAGGCACACGGATCGAGCCGGATGTGGCGGACGATACTCCCCTTGAAGCCGACCTCTTCCAGGCTGAGGTCGTGTCAGTGGATGATGCCGATACGACAGCATTTTACCAAGACGGCGACACAAAACCCGATTTCTCCGAAGAAGCCAAAACCACCGAAGAGGAACTGCCGGTCTGGGAGATCGAATTGCCCCAGGACCTGCTTCCCCAGGACTATTTACCCGAGCCGGTTGGCGAGGAGCGCGGTCCCGTGGGAACGGGCGACGAGCGCGAACAGGATGACGTCGAGGTGGTCGGGGATATTGCCTACGATTTTTCCGAAGTAGAGGTGGTCCTTCCGGAACTGGATGAAGCGGCCCAGCCTCCTGCCTCTCGCGACTCCGGGTCGCCGCCAAGCCCAGATGGTGGCGACGGTACCGAGCCACCCTCCCCCGGCGATCACAAGGAGGGGCGATGAGCTTTCAACAGCCCCTGGCCGCGGCCATTCGCCCGACCAAACTGGAAGATTTCGTCGGCCAGGATCATTTACGGATCAGGCTGCAAGCCCTGTTTCAGGCCAAGCGCATGCCCAGCCTGCTGCTTTTCGGCCCTCCGGGCTGCGGTAAATCCACCCTGGCCCTGCTTTTGGCCACTTCCCGCAACCAGCCCTATTTGCGTCTGAGCGCGCCGGAAGTGGGGCTGGCCAATCTGCGCAAGAAGCTGGAGAACATGGAAATCCTGGTACTGGATGAACTGCATCGGTTTTCCAAGGCCCAGCAGGATTTCTTCCTGCCTATCCTGGAAAGCGGAGAAGTCACCCTGCTGGCCACCACCACGGAAAACCCGTCCTTCAGCGTGACCAAGCAACTGCTTTCGCGCATGCATGTCCTGCGCCTGCGGCCGCTGAACCGCCAGGAATTGACCACCCTGGCCAAGCGCGGAGCACAAAGCCTCGGGGCCGCCATCCCCGAGACCAGCCTGGAAATTCTTGCCGGTTTATCCAATGGCGACGCGCGGAGCCTGTTCAACCTTCTGGAGCTGACCGCGGAATTGTCGCCGGAAAAATGGGCCGAGGACAAGCTGCGGCAAGCCTTGCCCGAAGTGGTTCTGCGCGGGGACCGGGAGGGCGACTCCCACTACGAGCTGGCCTCCGCGCTGATCAAGTCCATTCGCGGCAGCGACCCTGACGCGGCCCTCTACTACCTGGCCTGCCTCCTGGAAAGCGGCGAAGACCCCCGCTTCATCTGCCGTCGCCTGATCCTTTCGGCCTCCGAAGACGTCGGCTTGGCCGATCCCCAGGCCCTGAGCCTGGCCGTGGCCTGCCAGCAGGCCGTGGAATTCGTGGGCATGCCCGAAGGCTTCATCCCCTTGGCCGAAACCACCGTCTATCTTTCCCTGGCCCCCAAAAGCAACGCCACCTATGCCGCCTACTTGGCGGCCCAGAAAGAAATCCGCGCCCACGGCCCCCGGCCCGTCCCCCTGCACCTGCGCAACGCCTCCTCGGCCTTGCAAAAGGAATGGGGCTACGGTCGCGGCTACAAATACCCCCACGCCTACCCCGACGCCTGGGTGGAACAGGACTACCTCCCCGCCGAAGTCAACCTCCGCTTCTACGAACCTAAACTCCAAGGCCAGGAGCCACGGCTCAACGCCTGGCTGTCCAAGTATCGGAAGAAGCGGAACGTTGGCTGACCGAATTGTGAGTTTTCAAAATCATCCCCTCTAAACGGCTTCTTTTTTGCAAATCACTTCCTGTCTAGCCTTCCGTACAGCCGGATACGGAAAGCTTTTCCCCTTGCCATCACAACATGACGGGTGAGGAAAAATCAGCATTTCTTGTGAATTCTGATTTCACTCTAAAGTTTTTCCTCCATCCGTCGATACAGTAGTCAAATACTGGGCGGCCCCACCCGCGGCGGGTGAGGATCATGTCCATGATGGACGGTTTGACGCCCAGGCAAGGAAGCCAACATATTCAAGGAGGAAGTGCTATGTTAAGTATTAACAACAACCTTATGGCCATGAACGCGGCCCGCAACCTGAGTGGCAATTATGGCGCTCTGGCCACGTCCACCCAGCGTCTTTCATCCGGTCTGCGCATCAACAGCGGTGCCGACGACGCTGCGGGATTGGCCATTCGTGAGTTGATGCGGGCGGAGATCGCCTCGCTGAACCAGGGCGTCCGTAACGCCAACGACGCCATCTCCATGATCCAGACGGCCGACGGCGCCCTGGCCGTTATCGACGAAAAGCTGATCCGGATGAAGGAACTGGCCACCCAGGCGGCCACCGGTACCTACAACTCAGACCAAAGGTTGATTATTGACTCCGAGTATCAGGCCATGGCCTCGGAAATCACCCGAATCGCCAATGCGACGAAATTTAATGGCATTTATTTGTTGAATGGAAATCTGTCCGGACAATCTGGCAGTGATGCCGCAGGCAACCCTCATAATTGGAGGGATGGATTTGATGGTAGTGGTTTGAAATCAACAGGTCCTTTGAAGGTTCACTTTGGCCCATCGAACGACAGTGCCGAGGACTATTATTACATTGCTATTGGTAATGCCACGGCATCGGCTTTAGGAGTTGGAAACGCATCTGACGGCACGCGTAGCTCAGGAACTATTGGAACCTCAGTACTTGAAAATGATGCCGGCTACTCGATTTCAACACAGCAGGGGGCACAGCAGGCATTGAATGCTCTTGAAATGGCAATCCTCTCCAAGGACAACATTCGAGCCAGCCTCGGCGCCTTGCAAAACCGGCTGCAGAACACCATCACCAATCTCCAGATTCAGGCTGAAAACATCCAGGCCGCGGAATCGCGGATTTCGGACGCGGACATTGCCTTGGAAATGACGGCATTCGTGCGTAGCCAGATTCTGACCCAGGCTGGAGTGGCCATGCTCGCCCAGGCCAACTCCCTGCCCAGGATGGCCATGCAGCTCATCGGCGGCTAAACATCAATCAGGGCTTGATCTTCAAGGCCGGGCCCAGTCCAGGGTCCGGCCTTTTTTGGTGATGGCGGTCAATATAATACCGTGGCATCAACTTTGCTTGTAAAATCATGAGGTAATTCGAACCGGCAACTATTTCCCGACAAGGTCGAATCTATGGATACCGAAGCCCTTATATCAGGATCGATCAACTTTACCGGTCTGGGGTCTGGAACAGACTTCAAGACCATGATTGAGCAGTTGATCAACTTGGAGCGCAGACAAACCGCCCGCTTGGAACTCTGGAAAAAGGAGTGGGAGCAGAAACAGGAGGGGTTTCGGGAGCTGAACTCCAAGATGCTTACCCTGCGGACCAACCTGCAACAGATCAACACCATGGCCAAGTTCATGGTCAAGGACGCGGACAGCGTCAACAAGAACGTGCTCACGGCCACGGGCACGGACAAGGCCCAAGTTGGCAGCCATGTGCTTGAGGTTCATCAGCTGGCTCAAAATCATATCCTGACCAGCACCACCACCAAGCCCAGCACGACCGAGGACATCACCGACGGCTCGGCACGGGTGTTCAGCTATTCCTACAACGGCAAAACCAGGACGTTGAACCTTCCGTCCGGTGGCAGCCTTGAGGGGTTGCGCAACCTGATCAATACGGACCCGGAAAATCCGGGAGTTCGGGCCAGTATCATCAAAAGCGCGGATGGCGCCCACCACTTGCAGCTTCGAGGCATGGACCTGGGGGCGAACAAGACGATTACCATCAATGGTACCACCACTGTTCCTGATTTTGCAGACACGAACTTCAACGAAACCCAGGCTGCGCAGAACTCCAAGCTGAAGATCGACGGCTTTCCCCCGGGGGAGGATGATTGGGTTGAACGCTCCACAAACACGATATCCGACTTGCTGGAAGGCGTAACCATAAGTCTGCGCCAAGCCGGCACGACCACGCTGAACATTGCCGTGAACAATGAAAAGGTTTTGGATAATGTTCGGGAGTTCGTTGATCAGGTCAACGAGGTGCGAGCCCAGATCACCAAGCTGACCAAGGTGGACCAGAGCGGCAACGGGTCCATCCTGACCGGCAACTACGCCATCCAGATGATCGACTCGCGTCTGAAATCCATTACTTCCGTAAAGGCTATCGGCTTTGACGTAAACAACGACGTCTTCAGCTCCCTGGGCATGATCGGGATCACTACGGATGCCGATCAAGGCTCTCCCACGTTCGGCATGCTCAAGCTGGATGAGGAAGTTTTGGAGCACTCGCTGCGTAATCGGCCGGACGCTTTTGCCCGTGTTTTCGCCGCCGACTATATCGGCTCCAGTGATTCCCAGGACTTTCGGTATTTATCCAGCATCGACGGAGTGACCAAGGGTGGCGAGTACAACGTAAAATATACGGTCAGTGGAGGCACGATCATCAACGCGACCATCAACGGCAATCCGGCCAGCTACAGCGGCAACGGAGAAATCACCGGTATGAGCGGTAAACCTGAGGCTGGTATGGTCATCAAGGTGGACGACCTGTCCGTGGATGGCGACTACTCCGGCAAGGTTTTTCTCAAATACGGAAAAATCCCTGAACTTGCTGACGCTCTCCGGGCTTTGACGGACAGCAGTAGCGGGCCGCTTAAGATTCTGGAAGAGAACTACGACGACATCACAGAAGGAATCGACAGAAAGATCGAGTTCGAACAGCGTCGCATCACCCGCATGGAGAGGGACTTACGCGCTCGGTTCGCTCGTTTGGAAACCTTGCTCGGCTATTACGACCAGCTCGGCGCCTCCATAAGGTCACAGCTTGGGCAGTTGAGTTCGGACACGAAGTAATCCGGGCGGCACCGAGTGTCATCTTGGTGCTCAGTCGCACGTTCGATACCTTCAAGATTGGGAGAAGAGTATGTACAATGCCGCGAAAGCCTACCTCCAAACCCAGGTCACCACGACCAACCCCGGAGACGTCGTCGTGTTGCTCTATGGAGGGGCGATCAATTTCTTGCAGCAGGCCAAGCAGAAAATGAAAGAACGGGATATGGAGCAAAAAGGACTGTTGATATCCAAAGCCTTGGACATCATCGGAGAACTGGACAGCAGCTTGAACACCCAGAAAGGCGGTGAGCTTGGCGAGAATCTGCACAAGCTTTATTTCTACTGCAACACGCGGTTGCTGATGGCCAACCTCAAGCTGGACCCCAAGCTTATCGACGAAGTGATCTCCATTCTTTCCGGACTCAAATCCGCGTTCGAGGAGATCAAAAACCAGAATCCAGCTACGTTTTCCTCGACCACCTCCACCATGACCGCCCCTGGCTCCGGCTTCGCTGCTCCGGAGACGAATACGCCGACCACGACCATGCGATACGCCAGAAACGCCTACAAGTAATCACCCGGCGAGCCGCGCACGGCTTCAGGCTTGCTTGCTTCTCTCCTCGGGACGGGCTAGGAATGAACGAAGTTGTTGAACGTTTGTCCCCGAGGAAACACCATGGAAATCACCTGTCCCCAATGCGGCTTCGCCAGGACCGTTTCAGACGAAAAAATCCCGGAACGGGCGGAGATCGCCACCTGCCCGAAGTGCAAACATAAATTTCAATTCCGTACGGCGGGCGAAACCGTTTCTCCCCCCCCCCTGCTTACGGACGCTCCGTCCGACAAGCCAGACACCCGCCACTCCCAAACTGAATCAGCCCAAACCGAACCGGAAAGAACTCCTGAAAGCGACCCCGTCCAGCGAGCTTCGAGGGCCGAACACCCCGAAGCCTCATCGCTTGAGAGAACACCCCCCGGCAAAGCTTCACCTGAGAAAGCTCCATCCGATAACGGCGATTTCTGGGACAGCCTTGCGTCCATGGGCTCACCTCACCAGGAAGCCCGAGACGAAGTACAACCCGAAGAGGTTACCGAGGACGGTGAAATCGAAGTTCCCTGGGAGCGACTGGATATTTACGGCTTTTTCCCCGGCATCTGGGAGACCATCAAACGGGCCATGCTCCGTCCGGCGGCCTTTTTTCAGGCAATGCCCGTGGGCTCCGGGCAAATCAAGCCATTGATTTTTTACCTGCTGGTCGCCGAGTTTCAGATCGTCCTGCAGATGCTTTGGGACATGACCGGCGTGACATCGGGCATGACCGGGGAAGGCGAGGCCATGGGGATCAGCGCCGTGATGCTGCTGGTGGGGTACCCGATCATCCTGACCATGCTCTTGTACGTCATGGCCGTGCTGGTTCATGCCTGCCTCAACATGGTCGGGGGAGCAACGCGAGGCTTCGAGGGAACCTTTCGGGCCCTGACCTACGGCAGCGCGCCGATGGTGTTGACGCTGGTTCCATTCGTCGGTCCCTTGGTTGGAGCGATCTGGTCTTTGGTCGTCACCTTTTTGGGCTACAAATATATTCATCGGACGACAACGGCCAAAGTCATCCTGGCCATGTTGCTCCCCTTGATCCCGTTTATTCTTCTGCTGGCCATCGTCATGAGCATGGCTCAACGCAGCGGGGCGCCGGTTTTCTGACCTACGCCGCAACCGAGGCAACGGAGAATTTGTCGACATGCTCTCTTGGCTGAAACAAATTTGGTCAAATTACCGGGATTCCCAGGAAATTTCCAAGCAAACCAAACCGGAGGCATTACTGGACCTTTCACGGGAAGTCCGGGCCTTAGCCGCGGCGGTGAATCGCTTTTGCGTCAATGAGCCGCGGCTTCGGACCCGTCTGATGAAAGTGGAACGGGAAATGCAAATGCTTGAGGAAATCATCGAGCGTCCGAACTTTCGGCTTGTTACTCCCGAGAAACGGCTCCAG
The DNA here is from genome assembly GCF_000717475.1 of Desulfonatronum thiodismutans. Lineage (NCBI taxonomy): Bacteria > Pseudomonadati > Thermodesulfobacteriota > Desulfovibrionia > Desulfovibrionales > Desulfonatronaceae > Desulfonatronum > Desulfonatronum thiodismutans. Next base: position 36,319 of record NZ_JPIK01000011.1, on the reverse strand, counting down.
TTACGGGAGAATCTGATCGAATCCCGCGAACACTTGCTCGAAGCCGTCAAGGAGGCCCCCACGGCCTCTTCCTTGCCTCAATAGCTGCTTGCTCCAAGGAGAGCATCGACCATGCGCAAACGGAACGGACTCGGCTTTTGGATACTGCTTTTGGCCTTGGGCCTTTCAATGCTCACCGGCTGCGACATGGTCCGGCAAACAGGGGAATATGTCGGAGTAATTGGAAACTACTGGGAACCCCGCATCGGTCCCCAGGAAGTGACCACTGACGCCCCGATTTTTCGCGGGCCTCCCGTGATTTCCATTTACCCCAAGAACAACCCAGCCGCCCCGCTCTCGGCCATTCTCTACCCCATGCAGGTCACCCAGCCCACGGACAGTCCCATCATCCTGGGCCGGGCACTGGGCCGTATTTTTTGGCAAACCTGGAGTCAAGCCTCGGTCTTTCCGTCCTTTGTCTACGAGGAAGACGCGATCTGGCCGGGACTCCCCAGAGCCTTGGCCAGGGCCAGAGCCTTGGACGTAGACCTGATCGTTCGCGGCGAAATCCCGTACTTTCTCAGCGGCGGCTCAAGGGGAACAACCAGTATCAGCATGCGGCTGGAGATATTCGAAGTGGAGGGCGGCCAGCGCATCTGGATCATGGAACACGCCGGACGCATGGAGCCCCAACCCCGCCGCGACTACATCATCGCCCACCACACCCGCCGTCTCCCCGAAGAACCAGTCTCCTCCATCATGACCATCCTGGCCTGCGACCTGGCCATGAACGTCGGCCAATGGAACAACAATTGGGAGGTCTATCCGGCTTGTCCCTGGTGAAACGGGACTAAGGCGCATGATTTGGTGACGGCGGTTCGCTGCTGGAAGATCGGCACTTGATTCGGCGCCTTGGCATCCGTTCTGTTTCCGCATATGTTCACTGGATGACCGACCACGCACTGCTTCTCCCAAAAACCATCGACATCGTCCGCGAAGCCGGTGACCTGCTGATGCGGTACTGGCACGCTCCGAGGGAAATTCGCCATAAGGGCCGGATCGATCTGGTCACCACCGCGGACTTGGCCCTGGAAAAACTGCTTAAGGAACGCCTGGGCGCCCTGCTCCCCGAGGCCGATTTTCTGGCCGAAGAGTCGGCCACGGCCGAAGATCTGGGCAAAAAACTGAACAGCCCCACCTGGATTATCGACCCCCTGGACGGCACCACCAATTTTGCCCACGGTTTTCCCTTTGTGGCCATTTCCGTGGCTCTGTGGAACGAGGGAGATGTCCAGCTCGGGCTGGTCCACTTGCCCGTACTCAACGAACTGTTCCACGCCGCCAAGGGCCGGGGAACCCATCTCAACAACGCTCCAGTCCATGTTTCCACCGTCCCGGATTTGGAAAATTCGCTGGTCGCCACCGGATTCCCTTACTCCGTACGTGAGCAGTTGCCGCCGATCCTGGGATGGATGGAAACCATGCTCAGCCTGACCCAGGGGATCCGTCGGCCCGGCTCAGCGGCCAGCGACCTGGCCTATGTCGCTTGCGGCCGCTTTGACGCGTTCTATGAAATCAATCTCAAGCCGTGGGACATGGCCGCGGGTTGGTTGCTGGTCCGCGAGGCCGGAGGCGTGGTCACTCGGATGGACGGTTCGGCGTTCGACCTGCGCATTCCTTCCATCCTGGCCGACAACGCCTTGGTTCATACGGAGATGGTCGAGGCCCTGGGAAGGACCGAACGCTGATCCCTGCGTACCAAGAACCAACTCGCCACCGTGTTTCGCGTCTTTTTGCTCTCCCGCGACGAACTTCCGGAAGCCGCGGCGTTGGAAGCCGATCACTTTTCCGCGCCTTGGTTCCCTGAACAGTTCCAAGACGGCCACGACCGGGGCACGTGCCGCGTGCACGGCATTCGCGACGGTACGATGCTGATCGGTTACATTAGCTGCCACGTTCTGCCTCCGGAAATGGAAATTTTGAACATGGCCGTTCGCCCGGGCTTCCGGGGACGCGGCCTGGGTCGGGCCCTGGTGGCCGCTGCTTTGAAACACGGCGCTTCCCTGGGAATCGAACTGTGCCACCTGGAAGTGAACGAAACCAACGGTGCCGCCGTTCACCTCTACACGACGCTTGGTTTTACGCGGATCGGACGCCGTCGGGATTACTACAGGTGCCCGGAGGGAGCGAGAGACGCTATCTTGATGCAGTGTGATCCTCGTCCGCATATGCCGTCAATATACGCTTTACATGAAAACAGCCCTGTCGCATTCAAGCCAGGAGGAGACCGATGAGCATTACGTATTTGAAAGACGTCGAAGTGCGGAATAAACGCCTGTTGGTCCGTGTGGACTACAACGTGCCCATGAATCAGGGAGTCATCAAGGAAGACAGCCGCATCCGGGCCAGCCTGCCCACTTTGAAGCTGGCGCTGGAACGCGGCGCGGCCCTGGTGCTCTGCTCCCATATGGGACGCCCCAAAGGCCAGATTGTTCCGGAGCTGAGCCTGCGGCCCATTGCCCGCCGCCTTTCCGAGTTGCTGGGACTGGACGTGGCCATGGCCCCGGACTGCGTGGGGCCCGAGGTGCAGGCCATGGCCGAAGCCCTTGAGCCCGGACAGATTCTGCTGCTGGAAAATCTGCGCTTTCATGCCGGGGAAACCAAAAACGATCCGGATTTCAGCGCTCAACTGGCCAAGCTGGGGAACGTTTTCGTCAGCGACGCCTTCGGCACTGCCCACCGGGCCCACGCTTCCAACGTCGGGGTGGCCAAGTTGATCCCGGTCTGTTGCGCTGGTTTATTGATGCAGAAGGAGTGGGAGTACCTGGGCAAGGCCCTGGCTGATCCCAAGCGCCCTTTTGTGGCCGTTTCCGGCGGGGCCAAGGTCTCCGGCAAACTGGAACTGCTGAACAATCTCCTGGAGAAGGTGGATCGAATGATTATCGGCGGAGCCATGGCCAACACCTTTATCAAGGCCCAAGGCTTCGACGTGGGCTCTTCCCTGGTGGAAGACGATCTTCTGGACACGGCCCGAACCGTTCTGGCCAAAGCCAAGGAGCGTGGAACGGCACTTTATCTTCCCGTGGACTTTGTTTACGCCGACGATCTCAAGTCCGAGCGGGCCGACGGAGTTTGTCCGTTCCAAAACATTCCCGCGGGCAAAATGGTCCTGGACATTGGTCCGGCCACTCAAGCGCTGTTCGCGGAAGTTCTGGCCGGGGCTGGAACCGTGGTCTGGAACGGCCCCATGGGTGCGTTTGAAAACCCGGCCTTTGCTTCCGGCTCCATGCACGTGGCGGCCTCCGTTGCCGAGTCCGCCGCGGTGAGCATTGTCGGGGGCGGCGATACGGACGCCATGCTCCACGCCTCGGGCATGGCCGACAAGGTCAGCTTCATCTCCACCGGGGGCGGAGCGTTTCTAGAATTCATGGAAGGCAAGGATCTCCCTGCCTTCAAAGCCCTAAAGGAGTGTGCCGCATGAGCACGGCCCCAAAAACGTTGATCGCCGGAAACTGGAAAATGTATAAAACCGAGGCTCAGGCAGTGGAGCTGGCCGCAGCCTTGTCCGCCGGCCTCCGTGACTCCTTGCCCGAGGACCGTGAAGTCCTGCTGTTGCCGCCCTTCACCGCACTCAAGGCCGTGGCCGAAACCATCCGTGGACAAAGGCTGTTCCTGGGTGGGCAAAATTTTTATCCATCCGCTGAAGGTGCTTTTACCGGAGAAGTCGCCCCGTTCATGCTCGCGGACGCCGGATGCACCCACGCCCTGGTCGGCCATTCCGAACGCCGTCACATACTCAAGGAATCCGATCGATTCATCGCCCAAAAGACCGCCTTTGGGCTACAGGCCGGGCTGCACATGATTCTGTGTGTCGGCGAAACCCTGGACCAGCGTACCCACGGCAGCGTGGAAAACGTACTCAAGGGACAATTGCGCCTGGGATTAGCCGAGGTAAATAAGGACGGCGTGACTCCGGACCGACTGACCATCGCCTACGAACCGGTCTGGGCCATCGGCACGGGCAAGGTAGCCCAGACCGAGGACATCGTCGCGGCCCACGACCTTGTTCGCAAGACTTTAGAGGATTCCTTCCCGCATTGCGGCGACAAAATCCGCATTCTCTACGGCGGCAGCGTCAAGCCGGACAACGCCGGAGCGATCCTGGCCCTTGACAATGTGAACGGCGTGCTGGTAGGTGGCGCAAGTTTGCAGGTCGACAGCTTCACGGCCATTGCCTCGGCTGTCTGAAATATCGCAAGGAGCACCGTTTTGAACGCACTGATTATCACCATTCACGTTTTGGCCTGTATCTCCCTGGTCATTCTCATCCTGCTGCAATCCGGCAAGGAGGGAATGGGCGTCATCTTCGGCGGAGGCAGTAGCTCCGTCTTTGGCAGCAGCGGCGCCGGGGGGCTGCTCAAAAAGCTGACCATCAGCGTGGCCAGCATTTTCATCATCACCTCCCTGAGCTTCACCTACATGAGCGGACAGCGTATCGCCGAGGAATCCGTGATCCTTGACTTTCCTGCTGATTTACCGCAAGTTCCCTCCACTCCCGGCAGCATCGAAGAACAAATTTCGATCCCCGCGGAACCCCAAGACGTCGCTCCGCAATCACGGACCGAAACGCAGTAATCTTACGCAAATCAAACGCCGAAGTGGTGGAATTGGTAGACACGCCATCTTGAGGGGGTGGTGAGGGAAACCTCGTGGGGGTTCGAGTCCCCCCTTCGGCACCAAGAGTCAATCCGACGAAAACCAGCTAAGTTTAAAAAGTCAACAAAATCAAAGGAGAAGCCCGGAAATGTTGTCCGGGTTTCTCCTTTTTCTTTTTTCTCGTCCTTTGACATCCAGCTTTTTATTGGGGTATCTCGTGGGGTATCGGGCTTCAGCGGACTATTGAAGCGAAAAAGTACCCCACTTTCACTTCCGAAACTTACAGCCCAACAGGCTGTTACGGAGGCATCCCCCATGCTCACCGACAAGGCGATTCAGAACCTTGCGCCGAAGGAAAAGCCCTTCAAAAAATACGATGCTCAGGGGCTGTACATTGAAGTCAAACCCGGCGGCAACAAACTCTGGCGTTTCAAGTTCACCTTCGTCGGCAAGGCCAAGCTGTTGGCGCTGGGGAAGTATCCAGCCATGAGTCTCAAGGCGGCCCGCCAAAAGCGCGACGAGGCTTTGGTCAAGCTTTCCCAGGGCATTGACCCTGCGTTGGAAAAGCAGCAGCGCAAGCAGGAACAGGTCGTCCAGAAACAGGTTGCGGACAACACTTTTGAGAAGGTGGCTCGGGAATGGTGGGAAGCGAACAAGGATACTTGGTCCCTCAACTACGCCGGGACCATTTGGAGGCGCATCGAGGCAAACCTTTTGCCGTGGATCGGGAACAAGCCGATCAGCATGATCGACCCTCCCCTCCTCCTGACTCAGCTTCGGCGCATTGAACAGCGGGAAGCCCATGAAGCGGCCCGGAGAATCGCGCAAATATCGAGCAGCATTTTTACCTTTGCAATCGGCACCGGCAAGGCGGAACGAAACCCGGCTGCTGAGATCAAGGGCGTGTTGAAGAAAGTTCCCGTCCGTCATCTGCCCGCCATCACGGAACCGTCCGACATTCGCAATCTGCTTTTGGCGATGGACGGCTTTGACTGCTCATACACGGTTTATTGCGCCTTGCAGATGAGCATCCTTGTCTTCTTGCGGCCCGGAGAACTGCGCAACGCCACCTGGGAGGAAATCGACTTCAAGGAAGCCTTATGGTCGATCCCCTCGGCACGAATGAAAATGCGCAAGGACCACCTCGTCCCTCTGGCCGACCAGGCAATGAAGATCCTCAACGACCTGCGTCCGCTCACCGAGGGCACCCCGGGAAACTTCATCTTTCCCGGCGAACGGCTGAACGGGCGACCCATGAGCGAAAACACCGTGAACGCCGCCTTGCGCTCCCTCGGGTATGCCAAAGAAAAAATGTGCGCACACGGCTTCCGGACCCTGGCCAGTACCCGGCTACACGAATCAGGCAAGTGGGATTCCCGCGTCATCGAAGTGCAGCTGGCACACACGGACAAGAACACCATTCGCGGAATATACAATCGGGCGATCTACCTGGATGAACGCCGCCGGATGATGCAGTGGTGGGCGGACTACCTGGATCAACTCCGAGCTGGTGGAAAAATGTTACCGTTTCCGCAAGCTGAAGCCGTGAACGGGTAAGGAGGCGAAACTTCTTGAGATGTAGCAAATTGCTGAGGATGTTTGCTACAGATCTGTGCCCAGATTGGTTCCAACCGGCGACGTACGCTTGGCGGGGGAACCGGAAAAGGCGATTTTCAAGGTCTTGGTCGAAAAAATTCGTTAGCAGCGGCCAGCCAACACCCACGGACAAAACCCGCTGTAAATAACACTCTGTACTATTGTAGAGACTTCAATTTTAACTCACAGAACGGGGCCAAGCGCGAAGTGCGCGGCCCTGAGCGCCGGCCGTAAGCCGCGGTCCATGCTGTCACGGCCATGTTAGCCAGCATGGCAACCCCACTCGTTTTCGAGAACTTGCCTGACCCGCTGGAGTTCAGTGTCGTCTGCTGAATACGGCGTCGAGTACGTATCGATCGGAAGCCATTGACGGCGCTGTTCCTCGATGACGTAACCCTCGTAATCGTCGATCAGAAGCGTTCGTTCTACCGTAGTCCCTTGGATCATAGTAAGGTCCTTGACGCGGCCATTCCAGTGGACACACTCGACGTTCTTGAACCAGGCCGGAGCGGAACCCTCTGCAACAAGATTGGCGGTGACCTCCCGCACCTTGCGCTCTGGAACCGATGTGTAGAGGACGAGCCTTGGAACCTCTCGTCGGCAGAACTCAAGAAAGTCGTGCAAACCCGGCCGTGCGATCTGACTCACGGCATTCGAGACCAGCGTACCTTCAAGATCAAGAGCGAGCACCTCGAGTCGAGCCATGATTACCCTCGTCTGGCTAACGATTAATTCACCGGCGAGCTTTAGCGAGTCCGGTGGAATGGCTTGTTGGGTATTTAATATTCTTTACCTTACGAAAATAGATGCCCTACTCTGTATTTGCACAGTTCGTGTTTCATCTAACAATTTTGCTTCAACAGAATTATTGTTTTCAAATTTAATCAGGTAAGGTTGCAATTGGCTTTGCAAAGAGTCAACAGTTATTTCATCGGTATCACTACGAATTATGCATGTCGCACTAGGTATGCTATGGTCAAGTGGTTTCACAGTAATGAGCAAACCTATTACCATAGGATGTTCATTTTGAAGGTTTAACTGTTTAAATGATGTTGAATTAAAGTCATCTGCAAGGATCATTGGCTGATCAGGATCCCAATAATTCGTGATCACATTTTGACTAGCTGCGATTCTTGGATCTATCCCCATGACTTGTATGAATTCTCTATAGTAGTATTCAAGAATTAGTGAGGATATTTTCGGACCATCCCAAAAGTGAATTGGCTTAGCATATCTGCTTAATTGTTGTATTATTTGTTGTTTTGCTTGTTCTGTTATGGCTCCGGTTGTGGCCACCACCCACCTATTTATACGATATATATGACCACTAGCTATATCACTTATTTCTTTTTCAAATGCTTGAGAGCCTTGGGTAATTAGGCTTGTTGTTTCGCCTAGCCCTATGTTGCCCTTTTTAACTTGAACGCCGGTGTAAAAACGTAACATATCAGGGCCAAAGTTCTCATAGTATTCTATATCATTACCTAACTCTGAGGTGCCACCAGTAAATTTTATCTCTCTAAGCTTTAGAGCATTTCTTACACTAAATGAATTAAGACATGGGATAATTATTTTATTTGTAATGTCGTTTTCGATCCATTGACAGTTTAATAGTAACTGATGGATCATCGCTGGTGACATCATTATCGTTATTCCTTTTTATACCCAACGCCTCAAACACCGGCTTGGTGAAGTTGGCGGCTTTTTTGGAACAAAAAAGATGACAGCTTTACCAAGTTTGCGAACTTTGACTTGTTAACTGCTGTACTCCCTCCCAGTGATCGAGATAGCCCTCATCTACCGTGAATTTACCCTGTTTAAAAATCATTAGCTTTGATTCAAACCACTCTTTGAAGGAACCAGCAATACCTTCTTCAATGCCCGAATCATGCACATGCATCACAATTTCACAGGTTTCCAGATTTAGAGCCAAATGGTCACCTTCGCAATCTGTAATAGGAAGGTACTTTCTTGACCACCACTCGATTGGATCAACATCACCACTCTCATTAATTTCATTGAGCATGCGATAGGTTTTTATAATTGCTTCCGTAGAGAGTAATGTACCTTCTTCAAACAGTGTTTGTAACCGAGATGGATCATCTTGGCCATTATCTACTATCAGGTAGGTCTTGAAATCATTCGGGAGAGTATTGCCAACTTCAGATTCAAGGACATTCAAATCCTCTTCAGTTGACGGGCCATTCAAAGTAGCAATAACTGTGGGAACGTGTTCTTTCAAAAAGCCCTCAATTTGATCCCATATATCCTTCATGCACTGATCCTTCTTTGGCAGTTAACGTGGAATTCACCGGCGAGCTTCAGCGAGTCCGGTGGAATGCTTTGCTGGCTAATATTATGTTTTAAATAGAGTGTCTACAGCATTTATTTTTAATGTTAAATTTTTGTTTTTATAATCATCATCTTGAAAAACTTCAGTCGTTGGCTCAAATACTTTGCTATAAAGCCATTTGTGAACTGGATATCGCAAGTCTAGTTTCACTAAAGGATTAGAATTATATAAAAAGAGAGCTAGATCGTTAATTATTCCTTCTTTTATTATAACAACATGCAACACAATGAATAAGCATGGAACATTTCCTAAATCTTGTTCGATTGCTACAATACATGACTCTTGTTGATTTTCATTAAACATCTCTTCTAAGAGTATAGTTTCTCCACAAACTATGTCAGAACTTGTAGTTTCCGATAGGTGGCTATAAAAACGAATGTAGTCTAAGACTGTGATCAGTTTTTTAGTTTCAGTAATTTTTCCATTTTCTAGGTTCCCTAGATTGAAATGGTGTACTACTCCTAAATTAGCACTTATAAATTGATTTCCATTGCTAGTGTATTTTCTCTTGTGAGCATATTTATCCAATTTTTTATTCAATTTCTGCAAATAGCATTCGTGGTGGCAGGACGAAGCATCAAAAATCGAAACGTATTCCCCTGGTTCTTTATTTTGTATGAATTTGTCCAAAAAATCTTTTGGCACATCGGTTTCACAAGTTTCAAAAAATTGGCTTTCAAAAAGCATTTCACTAGATGGTGATATTACTTCTATAAAAAATAGTCCTTCTATAGGGGCTTCTCTTATGTTGTCAGGGCCTGAAACTAGATCTGGTGTGTATTCATACCCATTTTCTTTCAGATAATCGCAAATGTCCTTATTGTTTTCCCCTTTTCTAATTCTTGGAAAACCTTCTTTTTTAAAAAATTCCAGTACTAAGTCTTCAGAAGTCATTTCTTTAGTCTTAAGCCAACGCGGCGCTCACCAGCCGAGTCGTTCGGCAGGCCGAAGGCCTGACGGGCGGCTCGGTTTGATGCAGCGGCATTGTTCTGCCAGGCGCGCGGAGCACGCGGGTCAGTACAGTGTTATTATACGGAATTAAAAAAAACACCCCTACATATTTCCCTGGGCCACAAGAAAGGTCAAGCCTGCTCTTGGCTCGCTTGCTTTCTATTATCAGCGAATCCGCCCTTCCCCGACGCTTTTCATCCTTCAGCCTGGACTGGAGCCGGAGCAAGAAAATTGTCAAGGATGCTGCTGACCGTGCTGCAGGTCCGTATGCCAAATGTCTTTGCGATACATGGAATAAAACTCCATCATGGGGGGATTGACTCAGGTCTTTTATCTTGATGTTTTTACATATCCTCCATTTTTCGGGAGATCAACATTGCTGGTGATCTGCCTAAAATTATCACCAATCAGATTCATGGCCACCCCGATTTTTTCGAGTTCGACGGAAAAGCAATGCTAACCTGTCAACCATTCCCAGGCTCTTCCTCTTCCCGAGTACTCAAGATCAGAAAGCGCCGTCCATTTCCTACCCGAAGCAATCTCACCAGTTTTATAAAAATGAAAATGCGCAAAGTACCATCGCAACGGCTTCAGACGCTTCAACGCTTCCTCCAAAACATCGCAACTTGTATCCGCTGTCATGTCCCACTCAGGCCAGCAATACGGACCCATTGCTTCATCCATGCCGAACGACCACGGAGCAGTGTGCGATATTACCATGTCCGCGCTTTCCGGCAGCACATCGAGCACGTCCGGTGTCAGGATTTCCTCATCCCACCAGTCGTCGGGATCACGCAGCGGCCGGTCCACAGACCTTGCTCCGCCCAGAAAACAGACCTTTTCTCCCGAGGGCAGATCCAGAGTTGAGCCCCGCGGCATGTAGTAGATTTCAGGGCCGACCTCAAAAGGCTCAACCCTGCCCCCGGCCTCTTTCCACCTGGAAAACAGCGACGGATAATGCTCGTGATTTCCATCGCACCAATATATTTTGGTGCGCTTCCCGTTTTGCAAGGTGTTCTTGATGGCGGTTGCCGGATCGAATGGCCGGACAAAGCCCTGAGTGACACTATCCAGCCGTACTTCTTCCGGATAATACCCAAAATCGCCGCACTGAATGATTATATCCGGCTGCTTGCTGTTTATCAGTTCATTCAACCTCGCAAACATGCCGTGCACGTCACCGAGAACCATTATCCGCATTCTTGCTCCAATCGTTTCTCCAACTCTAACCGGACTCGCATTTCTTCTTCTGCAATTTCCTTGAACAGTTTTTGCTTTCTTTCCTGCCAACCTCTCCACATGCTTGCGATTTCCTGTTGTTCTTCCAAGCTCGGCATGGGCACGGGCAATCTCTGCAACGCCCGCATGCTGACCATGGGATGCGCTCCCCTGGCGACTTGAGCGAAATACCCTCTGGCATACTCAGAATTCAGATACATGGCCAAAAAATCCGGCAGAATCGAACGGGAAATAATGCTCAGGACAACGATCAACTGACTCGCAACAACATTTTTTGGCACATCCTGATCAACCAGGGTCGCCACCCGTTTCCCCATTCTTCCGTAGAACAGTATCTCGCCCGGCCGAAGCAAGTGCTTGTCGATGACATCGCCAATCCCCTCCACGCGAATCCGACGCAACTTGTTGTAGTCGATTGGCTTGTCCGGCTGCACATCCATCGGCAACACCATGCGAATGTTTCCCTGAGGATCCTCGACAATTTCTTTCCTTGTCGCGAACCCTCCCCTTGCCACCGTTACATCAGTTAGTTTTGTGTTCATGACTAAACTTTGCTTTGTTTGTATTGACATTTCAATGATAGTATGTATATACTAACAAGCAAAAGTCAAGGCCCTCAGGAATACCGAACATGAGATCACCAAAATTCAGTCATGTCACTAATCACATGAGGAGGGGCAGAGTATGAAGGTTGAAGCCCACAAGCTCCGGAAAGCATTTCAAAATCGTGACTCGGCGCTGATCATGAAAAACATGATCGGTCACAGGCATCATGCCTCACCCATGCCAACACCTCTCTTTCGATTCGATTCAGACAGGGTGATCAGCATGGCTGAAGCCGGCCACAATGTGATCATCCTTGGTGGAACAGGCCGTGGAAAGACAACAGGACTCGTGACACCGATGCTGTCCAGGCTGATACAGGCCGGATATGGAGGGTTGATCATTGACGTGAAAAACACCTTTGCTTCGGATCTGCGCAAGCTTGCAAGGTCGTGCGGCCGTGGCGACGACATCGTCGAGATCGGAACCCATCCGGAGGCGGTGCCGGTGAACATCATCGCCGGGTATGGTTTCCAGGAACTCAGCATGATGATGGAAAGCATCCTTATGCATGGCCTTGAGCATACCAAGAATGTTGACTGGCTGTACAAAGGGGTCAGGCTCGTGACCGATTGCCTGTACCTGTTGCGATTGCTCGAGCCAGAGAATCCACCGGCTTGGACACCGACCCTGGCCTTGTTGTCGAAAATGATCGCAGATCTTGCCTTGGCCAGAGATGTTTGGAAATACTGGCTGGTTAATGCGCGGCCAAGCGTGGAAGGCAAGGAATTCCAGGCCAAGATTGAATCTGACGCTTTCCATATTTTTAGGGTCCAAAAGGATCAAGGGACAAGGTTATCGGGAGAATACGACCAACAACTGACCTGGCAGCTTTCCAACGCCAGAAAAGTGTTGAACGCATTTGAACACGCCCCCTTAAGCGAGAAGCTGTCGGCAGCCGGAGGGCTTGCGCTGGACCTGCGCAAATTGATCCTGGATCAGGCCAAGATCGTCCTGATCCGCTTTTCGTCCAGCTCAGGCGCTCCAGGCAAAACCATCGCCAGAATGCTCAAGGAGCGATTCTACTCCGCGGTCTACACCAGGTACGATTATTCTCCCGCAGGATCTGATGCCAGGCCCGTTTTCACGATCATGGATGAATTCCAGGATATTTTGAATCTGGATGAACAATCGAGCCTGGACGACTTCAGCTGGTTTTCCAAAGCTCGTGAATTCAAGGTGATCAACGTCGCGGCGACCCAGGCCATGTCCAGTTTGTACCGTAATGGCCTAGAGCACCGGACCCGAGCCATGCTGTCCAACTTCGGCGCCAAGATTATTTTGCAGACCGACGACCCCGCGACAGACGCCTGGACGCAGACGTTTTTTGAAGCGGAAAAACCCGTACAGAAACTGAACAAGGCCGAGGCCATCGTTGCCAAATACGCCTTTCCTGATCGCCGCCTTGTCGTCAGTATCGAATCCGTTCAGAAAGAGCATGACCGGATCAAGGCGCGGCTGGCCGCCCTGCAACCGGAAACAGCCAAGGTCATCCCAGCGGGCCAGTGCCAGATGGCCCTGATTCGCGAAATAATCCAAAGCACAAGGTGGACCAAAAAATATCCAAAATTGGCCAAGCTGCTGCCACGCTTCAAGGACGTCCTGAGTGAAACAGCCTCGGTGTCAATAACAGTACGGCCAGGAAAATACTTGTTGAAAACTCTGGTTGATTGTCTTCGTCAGGCACGCAAAAACAAAGCATTTATAACCTGCATCCGCGTGGGGACTGACGGGGTGGAGATCGAATCGACCGGCGGCGGCGCATGGCTGAGTCACTACATGCGGGAATGGAAGATATGCTCTCTTTGCCATAGGAAAGACGATTCCGTCGACAATTACAAAACAAGCAAGTCCAATTGCTGTCTGGAGTGCTTTTTTGAACAGCAGACGGACATGTCGTTTTATGTGCGCAACTTTATTCAAGAATATCACATGCTCCTGGCAAAACCTATCGACATCATCTCCTATCCTTACGCTTGGGACAAAATTCTGCACGCCGCGGCCAGTAAAATGCAGAAAGCCCGGCTGGCTGTGCCAATCAAACGGGTGACGACATGGGGCGCACGCCTGAATATTCAGGTGAAAAATATGGAGGGAATCTTTTTCCAAGAGCGAGAAGGCGTGACGAAAATTTTGCAATCCGCCGCGCGGGCCAGCCGAAAACTTTGCGTTTGTTGTGGCAGGGTCGTCAAAAGGTCAAATAATTTTTCAAAAAAAGAATTTGTTCTTTGCGACACATGCGTCGCCCAGGAACAGAAGGCGCAATGGATAGAAATGCAGTCTTGACATTAATGTCGTGAGCACGAGCTGGTCCACAAATCGATATATTCAAATGCGAAAAAGCGTTCCAAGAATACTTCTTGCCGGCGATACGCACGGCTGTTTCACGCATGTGCTAGAGGCAGGCAAGGCGGCAGACGTAGTGATTCTCTTAGGCGATCAAACTCCGAAACAGGACTTGCAGGCTGAACTTGGAAAATTTGCTGAAAAAACATGGTTTTTACTCGGCAACCATGATTCTGACAAAAGAGAATATCTCTTGCGGCATCAATCCATGATGGATCGTTGTCTGCATCGAAAAAGGATTGATTTCGGCGGCATAAGGATAGCCGGTCTCAATGGCGTTTTTCGCACCCGCTACGTAACAGTGCAAAAAGACACCAGGCTGCATGAAATGGACAGGGAAACATCAAACTGCAAGACACGTCAGCAATACACCCAAAGACACGGAAATATTCCCAAGCTTGCAACGTCCATATTCGCCGAAGACATCAAGGCCCTTGCCAAGCTGCGCGCTGACGTACTCGTGACCCACGAAGCCCCGCAGACGCACCGTTATGGCTTCCAGCTCATAGGCGACCTGGCCCAGGCAATGGGCGTCAAGCTTCTTGTTCACGCCCATCATCACGAACGCTATGAGGCGGACATCGCGGGCAAAATCCGGGTTTTGGGGCTTGGCATGCCGACGGGATACAACTCCAGACAGGGATTGGCGTGGCTTGATGATCAGCTGCAGGTTAAAAACTGAACTGCCCATATCAAACAAATGCATGATTTTGAACAGTTGGAGAATGGGTTGCATTATTGTCCCCTCCTGCGCCTGCTCAGCTTTACCTCCTGGGGAATGGCGGTTCCGGACTTCCAGGGTCATTGCTTCGCTGAAGAATGAACGTTAGCATCACCCCATGTCGCATCACGAACATACTCATTTTGATCAGATTCGGCAGATTCCGCTTTCCAAAGAGCTGTCCTTGATTTCCGGCGTCGCCAAAGGTCTGGATGTCGAACTGCCGCTGTATTTGTCGCCGGTGACGGCGGGCTTTCCGTCCCCAGCCGACGATTTTCTGGAAAAGCGATTGGACCTGAACGATTACTTGGTGAAGAACCCGGTGGCCACGTATCTGGTCCGGGCCTCTGGCGATTCCATGCAGGGCGCGGGCATCCATGACGGCGATATTCTGGTGGTGGACAAGTCCGTCGAGGCCACGGACGGCAAGGTGGTCATCGCAATCGTTTATGGAGAATTCACGGTCAAGACGCTTCGAAAAAGAAATGGAAAGGCTTGTCTGGTCCCGGCCAATGCCGAGTATCCGGTGGTCGAGCTCACGCCAGAAATGGACTGTGAGGTATGGGGCGTTGTGACAAGTGTGATCCGCAAAATGCCCTGAACCACAATGGGACTTGACGATGTGCGGACGCTTCGCCCTCTGGATCACCCTGATCATTCCCGAGCACTACGGACTTGTTGAGCCCGAGGAGCCCATCCTGCCCAGCTACAACATCGCGCCGGGCCAGGAAATCGTGGCCGTGGTGCAGACGACCTCTGGCCGTAATATCACCCGCCTGAAGTGGGGCTTGATCCCTTCATGGACTCGCGATCTGGGCAAATCGCCGAAGAGCATCAATGCCCGGTCAGAGACGGTCTGGGACAAACCCTGCTTCCGTTCCGCCGTCCGGCACAGGCGGTGCCTGATCCCGGCCAACAGGTTCCTGGAATGGGAAAAGGTCGAAGCCAAAAAACAGCCCTACCTGATCCGCTTCGAGAACCTGGAGCTGTTCTCCATGGCTGGCATCTGGGAATCCTGGCTGAATCCGGAAACAGGCGAGACCATCGAGTCCTGCGCCATCCTGACCACCAAGGCCAACGAGGCGGTGGCCGCCATCCATGACCGGATGCCGGTGATCATCAAGCCGGAGGATTATGCGACGTGGCTTGCGCCGAAGAGCCATCGGGAGCAGATCGAGACCTTGCTTCAGCCCTTCGCCGACATGCCCACCCAGATGTTGCCGGTCAGCACCAGGGTCAACAGCCCGAAAAACAACGATCCGGAGTGTATTGTCCCGGTCCTGCTGCCGGACGACACCCAGCAAGGTGTTGATAAAGTCTGAATCCACAGGCTGTTCAAAAAACCTGCTGACAAGGCGTAAAAAAAGTTCAAGGCCGAGGCGTATCTCGTCATACGTGAGGGTTTGATCTTTTTACGGCAACGCAGCCAGCAGGGATTTTTCAACAGCCTGCCAAGGTTGATCATGCCGCCCTCGACCATCTTCGCCCTGCTGGACTGCAACAATTTCTACGCTTCCTGCGAGCGGGCGTTCAACCCCAAGCTGCGGGACAAGCCCATTGTAGTTCTGTCCAACAACGACGGTTGCGTGATTGCCCGGTCGGGCGAGGCCAAAGCCCTGGGCATCCCCATGGGCGCACCAGCCTTCAAGTTCCTCCCTTTGTTCAGAAAGCACGGCGTGCATGTCTTTTCCTCCAATTTCGCCCTGTACGGCGACATGTCCCGCCGCGTGATGGACACGGTTTCCCGGTTCACCCCGGACATGGAAATCTATTCCATTGATGAAGCGTTCCTGCGTTTGGACCGGATGCACGACGATCCCATTGACTTGGCCCGCAAGATCAGGGCCACTGTCTTGCAATGGACGGGCATTCCCGTGTCCATCGGCATCGGCCCGACCAAGACCTTGGCCAAGGTGGCCAACCGGGTGGCCAAGAAGCAGCCCGAGCACGGCGGGACGTTCAGTCTTGTGGATTGTCCGGATCAGGACCGGATTCTGGCCGGGATCGAGATCGAGGATGTTTGGGGCATTGGCCGGCAGTACAGCAGGAAGCTGCGCGATTTCGGCATCCGCAATGCCTTGCAGTTCAGCAGGCTGGACAGGGATTGGGTCAAGCAGCGCATGACCGTTTGCGGAATGCACACGCTACTGGAACTCCAAGGCATCCCCTGCATTCCGTTGGAACAGTCCGTGGCCACGCCCAAGAGCATTGTCTGCTCCCGCACCTTTGCCAAGGCCGTCACGGACAAGGACAAACTGGCGAAACTGATCTCGGGCTACGCGGCCAGGACCGGAGAACGCCTGCGCGGCCAGAAGTGCGTGGCCGGACAGCTTCAGGTCTTCGTGCTCACGGACCGCTTCCGGCTGGACAAGCCGCAGTACGGCAACGCAGCAACCGTCTCCCTGGCCGTGCCCTCAAGCCACACGCCGGACCTGATCCGGGCAGCCCGGATGGCCCTGGAGCAAATATTCAAGCAAGGTTACGAGTACCGCAAGGCCGGGGTAATGGTTTTCGGGATCGAGAAAGAGCAAGGTCGCAGGCTGCACCTGTTCGAGCCTTCTCCGGAGGAGCGAGCACGGAGCAAAGCCCTGATGGAAACCATGGACCGGGTCAACGCCAAGTGGGGGGCCATGACCATGCGCGTGGCCGCGGAAGGCACGGAAAAACGATGGGTGATGCGCCAGGCGCATTTGAGCCCGAGATATACGACGGATTGGAAGGAGTTGCCGAGGGTGTCTTTCTGATGACTGTGTTTTTCTGATGACCTGCCGATTCGAACCAGCTGAATTCCTAAGCTTGGGAGTCCAATGCGGTCAGGCTCAGGGGGTATTCTTCGGATGGAGGATAAATGACTGAAAACTGCGCAAAGTGTCGATTCAGGGCGAAGTACGACGCCAACCCGAAGTCATTGCTGGGGAGGCTCTGGCGCTGGCATATCAGGTTCTGCCCAGGCTGGAAAAAATACTACTCTGCTTTGCCCCAGATGGAGAAAAACGCCCTGGCCGTGAAATATGGTCTGAAATAGCTTTGCCTTCAGGCCCCGCTCTCACTCAACATCTTCAGAAAGCTCGGCGCTGACCCCGCGAAACTGTTCCAGGGCCGCTTCCAGGTTTTCGACGATGGCCGCGGCGAGCACCGCCGGTTCCGGCAGCCCGTCGATGTCCTCCAGGCTGTCGTCCTTCAGCCAGAAGATATCCAGGTTCAGCTTGTCCCGCCGGGCCAGTTCCTCGTAGTTGAAACGCCGGAAGCGTTCGGTTTCCCGGCGCTGGTGATAGCAGCTCACGAAGTCGTCGAAATCGCCGTCGGCCAGCCGCTTGGTCTTCAGGGTCTTGTGGATGTTGGTCCGGTAGTCGTAGACCCAGAGTTCCCGGGTCTGGACCTCCCGGGAGGCCGGGCGCTTGTCGAAGAACAGCACGTTGGCCTTCACCCCGGGGCTGTACCAGATGCCCGTGGGCAGGCGCAGCAGGGTGTGGAAATTGAAGCCCTCCAGGAGCCGCTTGCGGATGCCCTCCCCGGCCCGGCCCGCCTCGAACAGCACGTTGTCCGGCAGGACCACTCCGGCTCGGCCGTGGGTGTCCAGGATGGTCATGATGTGCTGCAGGAAGTTGAACTGCTTGTTGGAGGTGGTGAACTTGAAGTCCTCGCGCTCGTAGTGCTCGCGCTCCGTGGTCACCGCGCCGTCCTCGCCCACCACCTTGTAGCTGGACTTCTTGCCGAAGGGCGGATTGGTCAGCACCACGCCAAAGCGCCTGCCCCCGTCGCCGGCCAGGGCGTCGCCCTGGACCACCGGGCTGGCGCTGTTGCCCAGGCCGTGCAGGTAGAGGTTCATGGCGCAGAGCCGGACCACCTCGTCCACGATGTCCACCCCGGTGAAGGCGTCGTGGCGCAGGGCGCGCAGCCTGTCCCGGTCCCGGGTCTGGGTCTTCATGTGGTCGTAGGCCGCGAGCAGGAAGCCGCCCGTGCCGCAGGCCGGGTCGCACACGGTCTCGCCGATTTTGGGATCCACGCATTTGACAATGGCCTCGATCACCGGCCGCGGGGTGAAGTACTGCCCTGCCCCGGACTTGACCTCCGAGGCGTTGCGTTCCAACAGCCCCTCGTAAATCTCGCCCTTCACGTCCACCTGCAAGCCCACCCAGGGCCCTTCCTTGTCGATCAGGCTGACCACGCGCTTCAGCTTGGCCGGATCGGACAGCTTGTTCTGGGCCTTGCGAAAGATCGTGCCGATCAGCCCGTCCTCGCGGCCCAAGGCCTCCAGCGTGCGGCGGTACTGCAATTCCAGCGCGTCGCCGTCCTTGTTCGCCAGTTGGGCCCAGTTCCACTTAGGCGGAATGGCCGACCCCTCGCCCAAAAGCTCCTCGCGTTCCAGGTCCATCTTCAGGAACAGCAGATAGGTGATCTGCTCGATGTAATCGCCGTAGGAAATGCCCTGATCGCGCAGGACATGGGCGTAGTTCCAGACCTTGGAGACGAGTTGTTCGTTGCTCATATTGTGTGGGGTTCACTGATTTGGCTTGGGAAACAGCTTGATGATCGCTTGCATAGGAATGAACATTCGCCGGGGTGAATCCGGGAAGGGCGTGAAGTCATAATGGCGATAAAAATGGGCCGCCTTGTCATGCATCGCCTCGACCACCACCGCGGCAGCGGCCACGACATGGGCTTGCCTGGTGCATCTGTGTAGCGCATCCAACAGAAGATGCTCACCCAGACCTTGTCCGTGAAAACGGCGATCCAGGGCCAGTCTGCCGATAAGGATGGCCGGAACGACCGGATAGCGAGGAAGTCGCGCGGCCAGGGTTTGCGGCAGCTCAACGAGGTCGATGCTCATTGAAGACAGGGTGTAATAGCCGATGACTCTGGTCTGGCCTTGTTCGCACAACACGTAGGGCACGGCCGCGAAGCGCCTGGCATCCTGACCGGCCTGCGTACGCAGGTAAGCATCCAACTCGGGGATGCCGCAATCAAAAGCAGATCGGTCGTGCCCCTTGCCCAGTATCTCGATGCAATGCTTCATGCCAGCTTATCGGCTGGCCAGATAGCGTTTTGCGGCCTTCTTCAGTCTTTCGCTGGGCTCGGCCTCGCCAATCAAGGCCTCAACAAAAATTTGCCGATCCCGCTGACTCAAGGCCATGACTTCCTGCTCGCGAATGGTCCTGGAGGCAACCTCCTGGGCGCAACTCACCACGAAATCAGAGACAGAACATCCCCTGATCCTGGCGCACAAGATGAACATGCTTTTCTGCTCAGGCGTGACCCGTGCTTCCAGCCGCTCGCTGCGTAAGGTTTTGACTTCCATGCCGTCCCTCCCCTTTTGTACGGAACAATGCCGTACAACACCCGAAACTGTCAATATTATTTCAACGAGCGTTTAACTCGGCGGCAGTCCTCCTGACGAACTACTAAGAAATTCTTAGCAGTTGCATCCTCTGCCTTCAGGGTGTGTCGTGCTCATGGCTTGGCCCGCTTACGTGTTCTCTTTGCTGGCCCCGCAGCCCGCTCGGCCCGGATGCGGGCCAGCAGCTCCGATGCCGGTTCATCACTGGGGTCTTGCGGCACCAGACGACCCGCGAAGGCGTCTTTGAGGATGGATTGGCGCAGGGCGGCGGAACGGGTGAGTTCGGATTTACAAAAATCTTCAATGACCTGAATTCGATCAAGTTCATCTTGTAGCCGCGAAACGATTTCCCACTGCTCCCGAATCGATGGCAGCATCAGTCTAACGTCGCGAATATTCGCGAGGTTCAACCCTGGTTTGCCGGCCCCGTAAGCAAACTCTTCCAATTGCTTTCGGCCACCAGCCTTTGCGATCAAGAACCAGTAGATGAACTTTGGATCGGCGGATTCCTTTAGCCTCAATAGCCCCACATGCTGGCTTACGTAGGCCTCCTCCTTGATGTCGACGTCCACAAGAGCCGTCTTAGTGACGTTTGCTCCAGTAATGGTGATGAGTAAGTCGCCCCGTTGCACCAACGTTCGGGTTCCCTCGGATTTTTTTGGTAAGTTAACAAAAGCCACATCATCAAGGTCAAGTCGGTCGAATTTTAGGTTTTGAGCTCTTATGAACAACGCCCCGCTTGGGGCGTAGTATTTTGCCCAGCCGCGAGAGCCAGAGGTCAGGAATTCAGTCACATCGCCCAGCATAATTTCACGCCAATCAGGAACAGAATTCGTAATGCGCCAGTCGGCGGTGAGAAGGCCCGTAACCGCAGCCTTCAGGACGGATTGACGATAGCGAGCGAGCAGCTTCTGCACTTCGCGCAACGTCTCTTCGCCCTTGTCCAGCCGGGCGAACAGGGTTTCGATCTTTTCGACGATGCGGCGTTGTTCGTTGAGGGGGGCGAGAGGAAATACCTTGGTTTCAAGGTACCGCTTCGGTACCCGCTTCTGCCCGACTGCTCCCGTCATTTGATGCTGGGCTTCATGTCGTACGGATGCTGAGGAAACAAAAAAGTAAAGAAGTTTCCTATCCACGGCTTCCATCGGCCTCAAGACATGAAACTCCGTGGTCCCAAAGCCCACGCCGCGTGGCAAAGACGGCACCACCGCCATTTTGCCGTTCTCCATGCAGGGTGTGATTTTTGCGAAGAGCACATCGCCGGACGCGAAGGGAGTGAAGCCAGATTTTACTTTTCCGAAAGGCCGTCGCTCAAGGGTATTAATGCGGCCGGTCTCAGCTTCAACAGCCGGCATTGGCACGAATGGCATCTCGTCTTCATTGCGAAATATGCTCTTATCGATTCCGGGGTTAATTTCCACGATCTCCGAAAGAGGCGTCGAATGCCAAGACTGGGGGAACTTCTCCATCACGCCACCAACACCCCTTGCAAATCATCCAGCATATCGTTCAATCCCGGCCCCAGTACCTTCCTTGCCTGCAATATCCCGCCTTTGTCCGCAAGGCTGGGCGCTTCCTGGAAATCACGCGGGGTGATTTCGGCGTTGGCGGCGATGAAGGCGGTGATGGCGCGGAGCCAGTCTTCCTGCTCGGGGGTGTATTCCCGGCCGGCCTTTTTTTCCCGGCCCATCCAGAGATTGAACCGCCGCTCCACTACAGCGCTGAAGGATTCCAGCGCCTCGGTCTGGCCCAGGGCAAAGCGGACCAGGCTGACCACCTCGGTCAGTTGCTCGTCCACCGGCGCGCCGCGGATCTTGGCGGCGTCCAGGCGCTTGTAGGCCTGCCAGACATTTGCCGTGGTCAGGTAGAGCGGCGGGTCGGTCATGCGCCGGACCAGTTCGCGGATCGCGGCATAGGTCAGGCGCTGGCGGCCTTGGGGCTGGTTGTAGAGGATCTGCAAGGCGGTCAGTTCGTCGCGGTTGTCCACGATGAACTGCTTGAAATTGGTGACGGTTTCCTCGGCCCGCTTCTTGTCGAAGCCCGCGCCGGTCAGTTCATCAATGGTGATCTCGTCGATCACGATTTCGGTCTTGCGCTTGATGTCCTTGAGCAGATTGCGCACGGCAGGCTTGTCGAATGGGCGGCAGGCCGCTTCTGTCAGCTCTTCGACGACCGCGCGTTCCTGTTCCGGCGTGGCATTCCGGCCGTGGCGCAGGAGGATGGCGGCCTGTTGGGCGTCCGGGTCAATGGCGTCCAGCAGGGCGTTGGCCAGATCGCGCGGGGTTTGGCCGCCCGTGGCCTCGGCGATGCGGGCGCGGTCCTCGGGGGCCAGCTTGCGGTCCAGCATGGCCAGGCGTCCGGCCAGGGAGGACAGCGCGTCCTCGTCCCGGCGGCCCATGGCGATCTGCTCCAGCAGGGCGTCGAAGCTGATGGACTTCTTGCGCTCCAGGGGCTGGGAGGCATTCTTCTTGGTCTCGGACACGCCCACGGCGTCGATGAGAATGAAGCGGGTCTTGGTCTTGGCGTCCGGCGTGACCGACCGCAGATCGGCATCCGGAATGGTGCGCACGCCCCGGCCCTTCATCTGTTCGTAATAGCCCTCGGACTTCACGTCGCGCATGAAGATCACCACCTCCACCGGCTTGATGTCCGTGCCCGTGGCGATCATGTCCACGGTCACGGCGATGCGGGGGAAGGGATCGACCCGGAAGGTCTTGATCAGCGTCTTGGGGTCCTCGCCGGTGTTGCGATAGGTGATCTTCTTGGCAAAGTCGTTGCCCTCGCCAAAGACCTCGCGCACGGCATGGACGATCTCCTCGGCGTGGTTGTCATCCTTGGCGAAGATCAGAGTCTTGGGCAGCCACTGGCCGGAGCGGTCAGGGAAGAGTTCGGTGAAGACCCGGTCCTTGAAGGTTTGCAGGACCGTGCGGATCTGATTCGGGTTGACCACGGAGCGGTCCAGATCCTTGCCGGTGTATTCCAGATCCGCGTCGAGCTGTTCGTAACGGACCTTACGGGTCCGCTTGTCCCGCACCGGCACCTGAAAGCCCGCCTCGCCGGTCTCCACCTTGCCCCCGTCCTCGGTGACCCGGGTGCGGATTCGGTAGATTTCATAACCCACGTTCACCCCGTCGGCCACGGAGCGTTCGTAGGGATACTCGGCCACCAGGTTCCGGTTGAAGAAACCCAGGGTGTGCTTGGACGGCGTGGCGGTCAGGCCGATGATCTGGGCGTCGAAATACTCCAGCACCTGCCGCCAGAGCCCGTAGATGGAGCGGTGACATTCGTCGGTGATAATGAAGTCAAAGGTCTCGATGGGGATGGCCGGGTTGTAGGCCAGGGGCAGCGGCTCGCCCTCCTTGCCCTGCCACTGCTCAAACCCGGAAGCCTCCTCGGCTTCCTCGGGCAAATCCTGACCCTTGAGCAGGGAAAAGAGGCGCTGGATGGTGGTGATCACGACCTTCGCGTCCGGGTCGATGCGGTGCGAATGCAGATGCTGGACAATGTAGGTGTCCGTGAAGCGGTTCGCCGCGCCGGGCGGATGAAAGTTCTGGAACTCCTTCAAGGTCTGGTCGCCCAGGTTGTTCCGGTCCACCAGAAACAGAATGCGCCGGGCACCGCCATAGCGGATCAGCCGATAGGAAGACGAGCAAGCCATGTAGGTCTTGCCCGCGCCCGTGGCCAACTGGACCAGGGACCGGGGCCGATCCTCGGCCAACGACGCCTCCAAACCGGTAATCGCCTCGACCTGGCAATCGCGCAGCCCCTTGCGGTCCAAAGGGTCCTGGATCGGCATTCGCCGCAAACGGGCCCGTAAGGTCTCCGGCTGGAGCAACCATTCATGCAGCGTCTCCGGACGATGAAAGGCGAACAAACGGCGCGATCGAGGCTTGGGATCGCGCTGGTCGCAAAAAAAGGTCTCCTCGCCGGTGCTCTCATAGTCAAAAGGAAGCGGATCACCCCAACAAGCCAAATGCACCGGCAACCCACCCATATACCGCCCCGCCTGATCCGCCACCCCACTCAACGTCACCCCGGCCCTCTTCGCCTCAATCACCCCGGCGGCCTTGCCCCCGACGAACAGCAGGTAGTCGCAAAACCCACCGGATAACGAAAACTCGCGGACGGCCACGCCCAGGCCCGCATGGCGGTCCAGTTCGTGCCGGTCCTGGAGTACCCAGCCTGCCTCGGTGAGGAGCTGGTCAATTTTTGTGCGGGCGTGGCGTTCGTTGTCGGTCATGGGGGTGTGGGGGTGTTTTGAGGTGGTGGGTGCTGGTTAGGTGTAAAGTTGTGCTCACCTCCAAAACTCAGGAACGTGATACTCGCGGCGCATCCGCTGCAGCCCTGGATTGGGCCACACTCGTCTGGCCGCTATCGATTACAACGCGGAACCGAGAGCGTTGTTCCTTCAAGGGCAGGATAGATCCTCTGGCAAGGTGAACGTTCAACTTTTCCGAGGAAGATCCGATGTTGCTCAAAAATTCCTTTGGTATTTTTTGAACAATGCGAGGAAAACGAAAAAAAAGCTCCGGCCGCAGGCCAGCATAAACGGGACGCGGCGATAAACGCAAGGAACAGTCCGGAAAATCAACAAATTAGGCTGCTGGAGCCACCCATGGATCATGACGTCATGACGACATGATATCATGCCCTAAGACTGCTCGGGGCGAGCAAGCGCCCGGAATTTCTCGCAGCGCTCCGGCGGAATCGTCTCTTCTCGCTCAACGGTTCCGTCCGGCAGGACGATCTTTCGTACGTAAGCGCCATCTTCGCTTGGCGTGAATGTGGTTTTTCGAACCCACGGCAGGCCACCTTTCGCCCCTATCTGCTCGACCAGTTTTTCCAAGGCCGCATTCGACATCCGTTATCTCTTTGGTGACGCTCCAAACAGACCCGCGCATGGATGCGTATTCCCAATGAAACACCGTGCGCAAACTCCAAACATCCAAAGAACATCATGCCGTCATGACGGCATGACGTCATGACCCTCTCCCCTTGCCCATCTCACTCAAAACTTCGGGGTTCAGCAAAATAATCTGTTGTCTTCTCGGCTCCGGGAAGGGAGTCCCCGCCAAATTCCAATGCTCCAACACGTACCAGAGCATCGCCCGTCGCAGGCGAAACACCGCCCTGCCCTCATTCATGCAAAAATCCCTTTCAATGGCAGCCCTGGCGCCGGACTCAAGTCTTGGGTCCGGACCGAGCACGAGATCGACATCCTCATGCCAGTCCTTGTCGGCTGTAGGGTTGCCTTGCGAGAGAACACCCCGCGCTGTTTCAAAAACACGCCCCAGCACAAAATCCTTGAAAACCTGACTGCGATGACAAAAGGCTCTCGCGTGCCAGCGCTGACCGTCATGCCCAAACGCATGGGGAGTTACATCGCGCCAAGCCGGCTCCGGACTTGAAAGCGATTGATAGAGAATCCCAAGCCCTCGCTTGTCGGCGACGGCAGACAGAAAGGCGCGCAGAACATCGGCCGACAAGGCGCGTTGCGGCGACGGCATGCGCAACATCTCGGGCATGTCGCCGAGGTGTGAGTCGCCCAACAGAACATGGCCCAACGCCCTGTCGGGATCGGTGGAAATGATCGCCGGCTTGAACTTATCCCCTGGGCGATACGTTTTTCCTCGCGGATCATAAAAGATATTGCCCGGAGCGAGCTCTTCATATTCGCGAATCGTCAAGCTGGCGTGCGGCCTTGAAATGCCGAAATGCTTGACGATGTCTATATTCCCGCACCTTCCCGCCCAAAAAAGACGAGATTCGAAAAATGCAAGTCTATGAAAAGACTTGGTGTCCTTGACAGTGAGTTTTGACATGGGCTAGAAAAAACGTACCTTTAACTTTAAGTGTGTGATCAAGATAATAAAACAAAGCGACGCGGCCCGCAAGTGCCGCCCCTGAGGTGGTAAAAAATGGCCTGGCGAGACGTCATGGTGGCCGCAATGCGGCTGGTCGACCTCTACGACACGAGACGCGAACTGGGCGCGGCTGCGACGTCCCTTCGCGCTCCCGCAAGGGCTGACAGCGCCGACGATCACCTGGCTGGGGTGTTTTTCGATCTGGGGACCGCGGCCCTGGAGGCGCTTGACGTCCTGGAGGACGACGCCCCCGGCGCTTTTTTTCTTGTCCAAGACGTCTTTAATCATTTGCGAGACGATTTTCCGAATTGCGATATAAACGACTTTCACAGCGTCGTTCAAAAGCTTTCCATTAGATACCCGCTGTATTTCGCCCGCGACGCAGTCTTGCTTAAAGACACGGCCCTGATTGAGCAATCTCAAGCCGGCAAGAGGATCCGCCTGGGGCAAAAAGGCCGCCTGGCGCTGCACCTTTCGGAATCATCCAGCGATTGGATTTACCTCGACATTGATGCCGCGGGCATTGTCAAGGCTATAACTCACGGAAATTTCGGAGATGTGGAGCGGTTCAGCTCTGAACTCGCAAAAAGGACAAAGAATGCGAACCTCGAGGTACGAGCCATCCTGGAAATGCCGTTTGCCGAACTTCAGGCGCAGGCTCTTTTCAAAAAAAACGCCCTGTATGTTGAGACCGTCAGCAAAACTCAGGACATTGTCAGCGAGGCCTCTCATTTGATGAAAAGCGACAAGGCGGCTGCCGAGCTTGAAGAGTGGCTGGAATTGCACCCGAACAACGAAGGAATTGAACGAAACATCAGAAGGCAATTGCACAACACCCTTTCACTCATTGAGGCGCTGACCAGAAATCTTTCAAGAGTTATTGAAGCCGTCCAAAGAGGTTCCCGGACTGGCGTTCGCACTCCAAACTTTCAAGCGGCGGCAAAAAGCGTGGTCCTGAAAGATGGATACGAAAAAAACGCAGATTCCGTTCTCAAGGCTTTCGTCTGCCCCGAGAGCATTCACGAAAGCATTCAAGACGTCATACAGCGCATAGAGATTGAAACTCCTAAAAAACGCGAACCCAACAAAATCGACCAGTCCGGCGCCAGCCCGGCCGCCACGGAAGCGTCCGCGTTTGTGCAAATATACGGGGAAGAACTCCTCCGGCGGGCGTCAAAGGGTTCGGTGTCGCTTCTGGACCTGGTGGCCGAAGCCGCATGTGGAGCGCATACGCTCGAAGGACTTGCGGAACTCGTTGCCGCATTTCTTGACGCCGAGTCCATGGGCTTTAAAGACGACTTCATTGTTTGTCCCGGCACGACTACACGATTTTTTTCAATAGACGGCAAACGAATCCGTGTCCAAGACTTGATTTTCCAAGCAAAAACGATGGAGTCGCCAAATGTTTCATGATCCTGAAGTTCTTGCACGCCTCACAAACTGGCTTTTTGCACACCGGCAAATCCGGACCAGAATCCCCAAGGGCCTTCGATTCAAGGACGGAGAAAAAGACCTGGTCATGGAGATTGAGCACCTCAACAGCGACCACGTTGCCTACCTCACGGATTATTTTTCATTCTCCGGTTTTTCCCTCCAAATATTCAGTTGGACCGAATATCCCGGCATTCCCACCGGAGGACAAATTTGGTGCATAGTCCGTTCCGGCGACAATCCCCCTCCTTGGATTTCCCAAAAAGAGGCCCGACTGCGTTTCGGCTTGAGGGGGGACTCTTCCCGCGACGCCAACGTGTGGGCTTTTACCCTTTACCTCCATTACCTGCACCTTGCATACACAAAGCTTGATCGCCACCCGCAAGAGATCTCCAGGTATGTCGACGTCGTGTTCACGGAGGAAGCTCTTGTCCAAATCGTGCGTGAATTTGTCAACAAGCTTGCCGAGGAACACGCCAACAAAACAACCGCGGTCTCCATCCTCACAAACGAATCAGGACAGGAAATCGAGCGCCGAGTCTCAAACTTTCTTGGCTTCCTGGACTCCACCGGCTGCATCAGCTTCAACAAGAACGACAAAGCATATTCGCAAACACTTTTGGGCGCCGCGGACGTTGCGGAGCACTATAGCAGGGAAATCACCTACTTGGTCCCGCGACCGGAAATCAACTCCGAAGCATTGAAAGAAATCCTTGTGGAAGACGAGCCGGAGGACGATAATGAGCCTGATCAAGAGAATTGAGATTACAAATTTTTTAGACAGCAAGGGCAGGGACGAATGGGCCCCGGACATCGCCTGGGAGACGCTTGACCTCGCAGCCAAGTCGACGATCATTCTGGCGCCCAACGGCACCTGTAAAACTTCTTTGACCCTGGCCATCTTTGCCCTGCTGACAAGGAAAAAGTCCTTCATCAAGCAAGTGAAGTCAAAGATGTCGCCCAAGGGCGCACGAAGCAACATGTCGCATGTTCGCATCGAATTTTTTCGGCCGCACGACAGATATCTGGTTCAAAGAAGCCTCGACCCCGTTGGCATGCCTATCAGCGGCGACACCTGGGTTTTCGGCATATGCGGCCACAACGACAACAGCGACAAGCTGATTTATTATTTTTTCAGGGGGACGTTTGATACGGTTCCCTTGGCCTTTGCCGCAAACGACGTAATCACTCTGATTCCGGATCCGGATATCGCAGATTCAGTGAAGGCCGCTCCCGAAGGGATCTATGATGTCGGCAGCGACACGTGGAAATCTCTGATCGGCGATCACATTCCCCGCCGACAACTGGATTTGTTGCAGCAGTTTCAAAACAAGGGCGGGGGCGATCACAACGCCCCTCTGTTTCCCGTGATCCAGAAAGGCGCGGAACGTTACGACGAGGCGTTTTTCTATCAGCATGTCGTGCCGCAGCTTGTGTCAGGCATTCATCGTCCGGACCCGGAAGACAGCGACGGCGATGCAGGGGCTGAAGAGTCCCTGGAAGAAACCCTGGTCAAGGGCTCATACGGGCTGCTCCAAAACAAGCACGACCTGGAAAAGACGAAGGCCCGGCTTGACGCTACTCAAGGGACCTTCAACGATCTGCGTTCCCTTTCTGAGCATGCCGGGGCCATCAATACGGCCGAGGCGGCGTACAAAAAGGCGCTGGGCAAGGTCGCCGAGGTCGGAGCCGCGCTTCGCGCCGTTTTGCACTCAGGGCTGCCAGGACTGCCCGTAATGGTTCTGCACGGCGATGCGCAAGTGAACAAACTTCTTGAGCACATGGCTATCAGCCCGGGCGAAGATGTCTACCTCCGAGCCCCGGGGATGGATGGGGTGATAAACAGCGCCCGAGATGTTTATCAGATACTTCGCGATTTCAAGTTGCGGAGCAGCAAAATTTCACAAGTCGTTGAAATTGTTACCCAGGAACATATGGCAAAAATTTCAAGGGCGCCTCAATCCGGTCGTTATCTGTCGGAAGCCGACGCCGTTGAATTCATCAAAAAAGTGCCTGAAACGTATCTTCGCGATTCGGCAGGCGACGTTGCAGCTTTCCGGGCGCAAAAGATCGAAATCGTCAAGACGGCCTTCGGGCATTTCCGCAAAAGGATCGACACGAGTCCTCACAGACGCCATCTGGCGCTTTTGGCTCAGAAGACAGAGGCGATGCGCGGCGCCGGCGCAGGGGTCGCCAAACGCATAGCCGGGGGCAACGAGGAAAAGGCAGCGCTCGAGGCCGGGCGGCAGGAACGGGAGGGCGTTCGTGCGGCATGGCGGCAAATGTTTGCCAGCGAGCTTTTTTCCCCCGATGAGATCGCCAATCCAGCCGCAGCGGAGAAAGATCTCAACGTCAAAAGAAAAGAACTGCGGGATTCGATAGAGATCCTAAGCGAGAATATCAACAGAATCGGCAGCGCCCAGGATGCGTTGATCAAGTTTCGCAAACAATACCCGGGCAGAGAGCCGTTGGACGTTTCGGCAGACCTGCAAGCTCGTCGCCAGGACTGCCGCAAACGGCTGACGACCACGGACAATGCGCTTGAATCACTGGATCATGAGCGTTGCAGGTGCAGGCTCCACGCAAAAAAACTGGAAATCCACCGGGAAGAGCTCCGACAAAGCGCTGCCGCGTTGGAGATGCAGGAGAAAAGCCTGGCTAAACTGCATCAGGCTTTCCCCGGAATGTCCGTGACCGAGATTGCCGCCAGCCTGGACGACAATGAGCGGGCGCTGCAGGACGAATTTGTCCGGCTGCAAAAAGCCTTACAAACGTCGCAAAAAAAGCACGACGAATTCGAAGTCGACGCCAAAAGGCAAAT
Organism: Desulfonatronum thiodismutans; assembly: GCF_000717475.1. NCBI lineage: Bacteria > Pseudomonadati > Thermodesulfobacteriota > Desulfovibrionia > Desulfovibrionales > Desulfonatronaceae > Desulfonatronum > Desulfonatronum thiodismutans. The sequence continues at coordinate 6,421 of NZ_JPIK01000011.1, read as the reverse complement.
CAAGGACGCGGATAAAGAAACCCAATTTATAAGGACAAATTTTGAAACGCAGGCTGAAGGTCTTCGCAATTTATTCCCCGACCTGGAGGCCCTGGATGTTTTTAAAGAGCAGTACGGGCCTGAAGCCGATCCAGAAGCAATTAAAGCCGCTCGACAGGAAAAACTGCAAAAGCTTGAACCCAAAACCGCCAAGATTGAAAAGTCCACCGAAGAGCAGGCACGTTACCTTTCCGCGCTTGAACAAAAAAAGCTTGCGCCGGGAAAAATTTCTAATCTGGCATTGAGCAACATCCCTGGCGACCTGGATTACTCGCTTCTGCACCAAACAATAGAATCTTCCGGGATGTCTTCGGAGCGTAAGGCCCAGGCGCTGAAGCTTTTTTCCCCCTTGATTTTTTCTCCTGTCGTCAAAACCCCCCAAGACGCTGCCCGGCTGGCCGAGATATTCGACGCGAAGAAGTTGCCGGTCCCTGTCTTCCTTGAGCCCGGCCTGACAAAACTGCTTTCCTCGGGCGATTTCTCCGGCCTGGAAGATGTTGTATGTCCGTATCTCGGGGAGATGGCGGACATTTTGCTCCATCCGGAAAAATTGGAAAACGCTCGCAAAGTCGCGGAAAAACGGCTCCGGAACCTGAAGGCCAGGCACGAGGTCTTGCTGCGCGGCACGGTGGATTTGTCGCCCCGTTCGCCGGCCTCGATGCTCATTCGAAATGCCTGTGACAGCGTCACAAGGGGGAGCGAAGCAGGGGCCCGGGATCTCGCAAAAAAGATCCTGGCCGCAGCGGGAGCCTCCATTCCGGCATTTGAAGGCCTGCGGACATTTTTGCGTGAACGATCCGTGGGCACCCAGTCGAACGACGTCGAGTCGCACGGCTTGCTGAATGAATTTCCTGGGGCTGGGGACGAAGAAAGGCGACAGGCCTGGCTGTTAAGCGCCGAAAAAACTTTTGCAGGGCGCGTTGAGAAGTTGGTGCTCCTACGGAACCGACTCGAAGATGAAGTTAAGAGGACAAAGGAAAAATTCGCACAGGAAAAACATTTGCAAGACGAAGCCATTTCGCAGGCGGAGGCGACTCTTGCAGAGTTCCGTGCAAAATGTCGCGGGCAAGGCGACGTCGCGCAGGATCTGGCTCGAGCGACAGGGTATGATCAGAAAAAACATGCAGAGATCAAGGACGCCCTGGGGAAGGTCGAGTTTGAATTGAAAGAAGAAGCGGGCATGGCGACAGAGATTGAAGAGGAGCGAGATCGAGGTCGACAGAAGAGAGGAGACGAAAAGCTGCTGTTGCAAGGCTTGCGGCACCAGGCAGAGTCCTTCAATTTTGAAGCCTTGGCAGCCTTTATAGCGTCTGACGAAGGCAAAAACGTCTCCGTGCTGGTTGACGAACGTTCAAAGCAACATAAAAGCTTGGATGATATAGACAAAAAACTTCGTTTTCAGTTTTGCGAAGCGCAAAAATACGTTTCCGTAAAGGCAGAGGACGAGAATGCTGAGAGAAGAATTGGTGAAATCAAAAAAAATCTCGGCGAACTGGCGCAACAAGAAGCACAATTAAACGAGCAAGTCGCTAACCTGCTCGCCGTTTCCGAAAAGGTAAGAGGATACTCAAGATCCTACGACAGTTCTTTGGTTGATATCCAGAGGGAGATGAAACATTTCGCGCAAATTCTCGCGGATGTCGGGGATCTGGCCGACGTTGGCGAAAGCGAGGGAGCTTTGAGCCTCAAGCAATCGCTTGCAGGCATTCTTTCGGAAGAGGCGGGGCCAGAATCAAGGGAACTTGTCGATGCGATTGCGGAACTCAGCACAAACATAGCGAAATTTGAATCGTTCGACAAAGCGAGAAGGGCAAAAGATCGGCAAAAAGATCGGGACAATGCCCTCATCGATTTTCAACGCGAATGCGGTCGCTTTATCAAAGAGAACCGGGGGAGGGTTTCGGAATCTGTTTTGCTGGACGTTGAAGCGGCGAAGGCAAAGCCTTCTCTAATCCAAAGCCTTTTAGAGATCTTAAGCGCTAATGTTGCAGAAGAGCGCGGCGTTTTTGAAAAACTAAGTTGGACTTACCAGCATCTATGGGACAAACAAGTTGGAAGAATTGTGGGCATGTCGGAAAAGGCGGAAGATAACTTCAAACTGCTTAAACGTGTCTGCGCAAAACATGGAAAAAATGGGGAGGCCACATTCTATTTTGATGCGAAATTGGCCACAAAGGACGACATTGAACGCCTTGTTCATGCAACCAGGGACAAAATTGAAATCCAATCTGAAAAGCAACGGATAGAATTGGACAAAGGGAATATTACCAAAAAACAATTTGAAGACTCCATCAAAAAAGGAGATTTTTTAAGTGATGTCAGAAAGCAGTTTTATAAAATATTTTTTGGCAACCCTTCAATAAAATTTACACATTCACATATTCGCTGCGGACAAAAAATTGATTACTCAGAAATCAACGAGTCAAAAATAAGCGGCGGCCAGCGCGTCGCCTTGCAGTTATTGATGGTTGTGCGCCTTGCTGAATTTGCAAAGGAGCGCGACATGCAATCCAGCGGTCGTTCAAAGTCAGCAAGGCAGGCTCAAACGTTTGTGCTTCTGGACGGCATGCTTTCGTCTTTGTCTGACGACAAGTTAATCAATGAAAGTTTGAACGCTTTGCAAGCCTGTCAAGGGGTTTTTCAGCTTGTCGGCCTCATCCATAACAAGGGTTACGTCAACAATTTCAATATATTTCCTTCATTTATCGTGGCCAGACGATACGTTGAAAAAAACGATCCCCACACCAAAGGGCGCTGGGTGCGCTTTGAAAAGATCGAAAAGGACGAGAATATGGGCTTTTGGCACGCCCAGGTTGTTGCAGGGGGTTCGGAGAATCAAATGCAGATGACTGAGACAGCCTAATCGGCCTGTGCGACGATCAGCGAACAGGTTAAGCATAGTCGAGCGTCTATATGGATATCAAATTGGACAAGGCAGAAGATAAAGTTAGGCAGGGACTTCGCAAGTTGGCTCGCGGCCGGGAAAAGTTAAGTCCTGCGAGCATCCAGCAACGGCTGCTGAATGTATCAGGTTTGGACAGTATTGCCCTGCAAAAGGGCATGGCCGCGTTGAGGCGGCGTGGCGAAGTTAATGCGGGATCGTGGGACGAATATCATGGCATCCCCCGCACCATGTTGTCGCTGAACCTGTTGCCGTTGCCTGTCCCAGAACACCAAACATGGTGGGAAGAGGCTCTCGAGCGCTCCACCCTTCCAGAGGACGTCCGCAAGCTTCTTCGCAAGGACAACATCATCAAAAACGTCGAAGGGCTGTCAAAGGAGGATATGGGGCTGATCCTGGCAGGGTTGCTTGAGCTTAAAAACTCGGACAAGGGCAAATTTTCAGAATTTGTCGGCAGCGCCCGCTTGCTGTTGTCCAGCTCAAAATTGCTGGGCAGTTTCGGCAAGGCCGTCCGTGACGCTCTGTGCGGGCCTGGGGACTGCTTCAGACCCGCGCCAAGGTATGTCGTTGTAGCCGGGCCCCCGGCGCCTTCCGCTGTTTTGCTTATTGAAAATCCACAATGCTTCGAAGCCGCTGTCGAAGCCGGCGCGGCGGAAACAGTCGGCCTGGTTTCCGTTTACGGCTATGGTCTGGCTTCGACAGCCGTACACCAAGAGGTTGAGGCCTTCTGGAGAGAGTCCTTCGGAAAAGATTTTTCTGCTCTGATCCCTCTTGTTCGCGCTGGACAGCCTCCGTCGCTGAATCAGTTGCTTGCCGCCAAATCCGTGCTCTGGTGGGGAGATCTGGACCTGGCCGGCCTGGATATTTTTCTGCGCCTGAAAAAAAGGTTTGCGCGGCTGCGCCTTTCGGCCCTATACGGCCCCATGGTCGACATCCTCAAAAATGGCGCCGGCCATCCATATGTCGCCTGCGTCGGCAAGGAAAAACAACCGTCGCGCTATACGCTGAAACGGTTGAATCATTCGGATTTGCACCCCCTCCTTGAAGTTTGCGCCCGAAGGGCCGTTGACCAGGAGGCTGTTCCGAAAGAGACAATTGCCGCGCTGTGCTCCGCCCCTCTTGCCCCATCATGATGTCATGACGGCATGATAAACGAGGCACCTGATCTTTTTCACTGCTTGCGCCAGCCATGTCCCTGGCATGACGTCATGACGAAAAAACCTATAAAGAAACTTACCACAGGATTATCTCATGCTTTCATGCTGTGGCAACATCATGATTGACGCAACTCGGCACGACATCCTTATTACCTGAAATCACGAATCACTTCTTCCCTTCACGACTTCTTGGCGTCCGGTAGTTCTTTCCGGTCAAAACGACCTTGTATGCGCCGTGTCTGATCTGATCCAAAGCCGAGGCCAGCAGTTGTTCGGGAACGCTTCGGCCCATTCGCTGAAGTCGAGATTACTGGTCATGATCGTGGCTCGACGCTCATAGCGTTCCGAGACAAGGTCGTGGAAGTCCTCATCCTGGCCGAGCGCATGGGCTTGAGCCCAAAGTCATCAATGATCAGCAAGTCCACCTTGGTCCAGCTGGGCCAGCTTCCGTTCGTAGTTTCCCACAGCTCGGGCCGCCTAGAGCATGCCAAGCAGCTTGGCATGGCTGATGTACAGCGTGTCGTGGCCGCGGCGTACGGCCATATGCCCCAGGGACTGAGCCCAGATGGCTTTTGACGGTGCCGCAAGGGCCGAGAATCAGCACAGGGGCCTTCTCGTCTATGAATCTGCTGGTGGCCAAGTCCCGGACAATGCCTTGGTTGATTCCGGCGTTGAAGGTGAAGTCAAATGTCTCCAAGGTGTTTTGGGCATTGCAGCCGGAGCGGTGTTGCAACTTGGCGAACTTTTGCTGTTGGCGCCGGGCCACTTCGTCCGCGACGAGCAAGGCCAGAAAGTCAATGTAGGGCAGCTTTCCCTCGATGGCTTCGCGGTTGCGGACCTCCGGTAATCAAGAATACCGGACAAGCGCAGCTGCTTGAGCAAGGGTAGTAGTTGGGGCATCGGGTGCATGACGGCCTCCTACTGCAACGGGAAGGTGCCACGGATAAACCGAGCTTTGCCGCCATAAGTTTCGCCCAGGGGCACGGTTTGTCGTGCGGGCTCCTAATCCAGTCCCTTTATCAGAATGCTTTTGACAGCCACATGAGTCGGCGTGTCGTGGACAATGGCTCGCGCACAGGCCGCCTCCAGTCTTTAATGGCCATATTTATCGGCCATGCGGATGACTCCTTGGGCAGAGCCCAGCGCATGGATAACCTCGTATTGGCAATAAGCACCTCCTGAGGAAGAGCTTGCCTGAGTTATCCAGCGCAGCATTCGAAACGAATGAACAGTGACGATTCAACTGGTCAATTTGGTCCGGAATACGCGGTCACTTTCATCCGGAATCCGTGGTCAATTTGGTCCGGAATACGCATACCCTTCCTTGGGAAAAATTAACAGGAAATGAATCAAATCTTGGCGTCTCAGATGAAACATTTTGGGGGTGCCCATTTGGCGATATTGGCGACCATCGCTTCGCGCCATTTTGCTTCGCACCAGGGGATCGCTTCGCGCCATATTTTGCTTCGCCAAAATCGTTCTCGGAATGGTTTTTTGCAAGGCTATTTTGATGTGTCGGGATGCCCAACTATGTAGCGTCGCCAGGGTGGATGCGGTGGTTTTTCCGTGCTTGAATGTTGTGGGATGCCTTTATTGAGTTTTGGTGAGCCGTTTTTATTGTTGGGTATGCTTTTTTGTTTTTTGGTGTTCCGAATTTTGTGGCATACCCCCCGTTACTTGTACGCGGAGCAAGCGCTACATGGACATGTTTAGCGCGCGTCCAAGTAGCGGTGATTGAAGGCTCGCAAGGCAGGTGTGGCGGGCATCCCAGGGTTTGAAGCGGGCATCCCGTTTTTGTTGGGTCGTGGTGCGGAAATTTTTGCTACATGGACAATAAGGCGTGTTACATGGACGAAATCCATCATGCTACATGGACGGAGAGCCGTGTTACATGGACGCAAAAATGCGATGTCGTTTCGAGTACTTATTCCTGTATAGGATCTTTTTTGAAGTGTTTCCTCCGCACCCCCATTAGAGAATCCATTGTGGCCGTTGGGAGATTCGGATTGACCCGGCCAACTCGACGTTTGCCGTAGTGCTCCGTCGCGGTGTCGACGACGCCGTGGCCCGCGAATACAGCCGTGGCCGCCGGGTCGTTATGAGCAGCTTTTTGATTGGCTATTGCCTGGTGTCTTGTTGAATACAAAACTATCCGTTTCCTTTTGGGAAAAAGTTTTCTGTTGACTCGCTGCAAAAGTCTGGAGCAGGCATTGTATGTTTTACGAAACTGCCTTCGGCGAAAGCCGCGCGCATCTTTCCAAGAAAGCTTTTCAAAAATCGTCGGTTTTTTGCGGTCATCATGCTTATGTCGATCGATCTGGTT